>DASTZC010000093.1 GCA_035764505.1 Candidatus Polarisedimenticolia bacterium | reverse complement strand
TTTGCCGTCCTTGATCTCGGCAGCCAGTCCGAACACCGCCAGTCCCTTGCCGTCCTGCGAGTACTTCTCGTTGAGGGCCTGGATGGCCTTCAGGTCCTGGATCCAGCCGGGATCGCTCAGATCACCCACCGAGATCAACTTCGGCCGCTTGCCGTACTTGCAGACCTGGCAGTAGGGATCGCCCCCGTCGCAGTTTTTCACCAGGAATGCGGCGATCTTCTCTCCGACCGCCAATCCCGACTGGCTCGACGCCACGGCGCCAAGCGTGAGCAGACCCACGACCAGAGCCGCGATCAGGGCACGCTTCATGATTCCTCCTTGATTAGTTGGGGTTGATGAGCGTCGTGCAGGCAGATGACCCGCTCCTGCTGCGGCAGAAGAATACAGGACCGAGGGGAGAATTCAAGGTGGCGCGGCGTTTCTCCGGGCTGACCTCACCAACCGATCCTTGGTGTGGACGGAGAAGTGGACCGCGCCACCAAGTCCAAGACTCCACATTATTATAGGGCCGATTCTCCGCCCACCCCTTTTCCGATCCCTCTCCAAATTGCGGTGTGCACAAGGGTTTCCAGAGATTCCCCCTGACCACTACCTATTGGTGAACAGGGGTTGTGTCAGGGGTATTCCTTGCGCTCATGGAAAGGGGATGCGCATGACGCCCCGGAAAAAATGGCCCAGGGGACTTGACGCCTCCCCAAACGAAAACCCCCGCCGCGACGATCGCGGCGGGGGTGCGGAGGAGGGAGGAGCCGAAACCTAAGGAGTCGTGTCGCCGCGCCGCAGGTTCTGCACGTTCGACGGCGGCGTCGTATCGGCGGGCGCCGCGGTGACGAAGGTGAAGTCGGCGGACCGGGTGATGTTGCCGCCGCGGTCCACGCTGATGACGCGGTAGTGGTAGGTCGTGGCCGAGTTCAAGCCGGTCAGCACGACGCTGTGGCTCAGGAGCAGGCTCGGGTTCAACGTGGTGCTCGAGCCGTACGAGACGCTGGTCCCGAACTCGACCTGGCTGTCGGCCGGCTCGTTCGTGGTCCAGGTGATCGTCGCGCCCGTGGTCGTGAGGCTTCCCGACGCGACCGCGGAGATGACTGCGGGGGTGCTGTCGATGGGCGTCGCGGTCGGCGTGAAAGCGGCATCGTCGGTCAGAATGATGCGGTCGGCGCGCGTCTGCTCGTCGCGGTGGCCGAGCACCAGGCTGTGGTTGCCCGCGGTCAGCGTGTACGAGGCGCCGCGCGTCCAGACCCAGACACCGAGGTTGCCGGCGGTCAGCGCCGTCTTGCTGCTGGCGTCGATGCTCTGCCAGAAGCTGTCGTTGTTGGCGGTGGCGGCGTACATGCGCACCCACAAGGTGTAGGACCCGGAGTTCGCCACCGTCACGTTGTAGGTCGCCTTGCCGGTGGGGCTGCCGTTGGTGTTGGTGCCGGTGCCCGCAGGGGTCCAGATGTAGTTGCCGTTGAAGGCCAGCGGCGTATCGAAGTCGTTCTTGGAGATCATCGGCGCCGTGATCGTCCCCGATTCCGCCTCCAACGTGATGTAGTCGAACGTCCGGGTGGTGAAGGTCTGATCGGGCGTCGAGGTGCCGGTGTTGCCGGCGGCGTCGGTGCTGACGACGTGGTACTCGTAGATGGTGCCGCCGGTCAGGCCCGACAAGGTCACGCTGTGCGACGTCACCAGGCTCGAGTTTACGGTGGTCGAAGTGAAGCTTCCGCCGCCCTGGACGCGATACGCGACCTGGGTCGTGGAAGCCTCGTTCGTCGTCCAGGTGATCGTCGCGCCCGTGGTGGTGACGCCGGAGCTGGCGACGGCGCTGAAGGTCGGCGCCGTCAGGTCCGCCAGGTTGACGGTGAACAGACCGGTGCCGGTGCCGGTCGACAGGTCGCTGTTGCGGAAGACGACATCGCGCGCGCCGGTCGGCGCCGACGCGGCGATCGAGATGTTGATGGTGGCGGAGGTGCAGCTCGCGACGTTGCTGCTGTTGACCGTGATGCCGGTGCCGCTGAAGCTCACCGTCGCCCCGGTCCTGAAGTTCGTCCCGGTCAGGGTCAGGCTGACACCCGATGCGTTCTGCATCGCCGAGTTCGGTGCCACGGCGGTGACGGTCGGTTTCGCCATACCCGATAGCTCATTGGAGAAGGCGGCGCTCAGGTTGCCCGCTTGGTCATAGGCTTTTACCGCGAAATAATAGACGGTGCAGTCGGTCAGCGAGGGGATCGTATAGGTCGTGGCGTTGCCGGCGTCGGCGTTGTTCGGATAGTTCCCCGGGGAAGTGCCCCAATAAACCCTGTATCCCGCCAGATCCGGGTCCGCGACGGGGTCCCAGCTCAGCGTGGCGCTCCCCGCCCATAGTGGTGACACGGCGAAGAACAGGGCCACCAGGACGATGCTTGCCGTCCCGACTGCCATGTTTCTTAGAGAGGGTTTCATTTCGTCTCCACCATGGAAAGCAGACCAGTTCACGTCCCGGGGCGGATATCAGCAAGCGAGGTGCCACCACGCCTACGACGCGAGCCTGAGACGGTAACCATTTGTGTTTCATATAATTAAGGCATTGCGAAGAAAGGCGCTCCGCGCCAGGATTCCAGTGGAGATCCCTACGGGCAATCACGGATACGTTACCGTCGGATTACGTGGACGAACTCGAACATTGACGGAGTAAGAAAGCCGTAGAGATTCCCTGGCCGATCGACGATGTTTTGGAGTAAGCCTACAAAATCGAATTACTCGTAAGAAGCTAGGGCTGGACTTGGGCACCGTTGCAGGCGGCGGCTGAGGAACGGCCGCGCCTGAACGGCCGCCATTTGATCCGGTGCTCACGGGTTCGGGGGTAGGTAAAAGGTGGCCGAACCTGAACGGCCGCTATTTGATCAGGTGCTCAAGGGTTCGGTGGGAAGGTAACAAGGTGGCCGCGCCTGAACTTTGCACGAAGGGCGGGGCCTGTGCGAAGCGCGGGCTCGAAGGTCTGCAGGCCGGCGACGGGCCGGCTGACAAGCTCCGGCCGCCCCTCGATGGTCGCCCGGAGGATCAGGCGGGAGGAATCCGCAGGCCGCATCCGAGAGTGGTTACGAACCAACGGTGCGCCAGGATCGGGGGATTTCTCGCTGGCTACTTTGCGGATAATTCGAAGAGAGATAGGCCGGGGAACGGTTCGCGCGGGACCAACCTATTCCCGTTCCCGCAAGCACCTGATCAAATGGCGGCCGTTCAGGCGCGGCCGCTCTTCAGCCGCCGCCTGCAACGGTGCCCAAGATGGAATCCTCAGTTTTTATGGATTCGCCTTGGTGGGTCCCGTGTCGGAGGGTCCCGCGGCCGCTCCGAACATCCAGCCCGCCATGACCTGCACGTCCTGGATGTCGCCAAAGCCGACGTTCAGCTCCACGAAGAAGGCGTTGTTTCCGCTGAGCGGCCATTCGACGCCGCCAATCGCCTTGGCGCCGACCTCGAAATCGGTGTCGCCGTCTCTGTCGTCCGGATCGAACTTGACGAAGGCGAGCGTCAGTCCGCCGCCCGCGTAAGGAACGATGGGCGCGTTCACCTGGAAGCGGTAATGGACGGGAGCGGTGGCCGAGAGAATGGTGTAGTCGTCCCCGAAACCCAGCTCGACGTTGGGCTGGAACCTGAGATGCGGCGCGAATTCCCCAAGGTTGAAGTGGACGCCGCCGATGATCTGATCGGGATCGCTCGAGACTCCGACGCGTGGGCCGATGCCGTAGTAGCCTATGTCCTGAGAGAAGGCGGGAACCGCGAGCCCACACAACGCGAGACCGATTAGGTATCGGCGAAACCTCATGTGTCCCTCCCTGATGGCCGCAAGTTAATCGGGCGCGGTACTTTAGCCCATGGGTCCGACGTGGTCAACGCGACGGAAAAAAAAGGGCGGCCCGCGCAGCGGGCCGCCCCAAACCCCATCCGGAGAATCAGATCTTCAGCGCGTCGTAGTTTTTCTGGACGGCATCCCAATCCAGGTTCTTGAGGAAGGCATCGATATAGGCGCCGCGGTTGACGGCATAGTCGATGAAGTAGGCGTGCTCGTACGTGTCCAGCGCCAGGATCGGCGTGGCGTTCCACACCGGGAAGGTGTTCTGGGCGTCCCCGATGTAGTTGAAGAAGCGCTTCCAGTCGCGATCGAAGGCGAGCCAGACCCAGCCGCGGGCGGCGATGCCGCTCGCCTTCAGGTCGGCGGCCCACTGGTCGAAGGAACCGAAGTCCCGCTCGATCGCCTGCGCGACCTTGCCGGTGGGCGCGCCGCCCTTGCCGCCGAGGTGATCGAAGTAGATCTCATGGTTCTTGACGCCGCCGATCGCGAAGGTCAGGTCCACCTTGAGGGCCCGCAGATCGCTGTAAACCTGGTTCGCTCCCTTGAGGTCCACCGAGCCCAGCTTCTCCATGATTTCGTTCGTCTTGTTCACGTACCCCGTGTAGAGCTTGTGGTGCTCTTCCATCGTCTTCTTCGAAATCCCGTCCATCGTCAGGCTGGACGGCTTCAAAGCCTTTGCGGTCAGCTTCTCCCACATTGGATCCACTCCCATGAGCAAGGCCGGAGGGACTGCCCGGACCGTTATTGAGATCGCTGGAAAGATCTTTCGCTGTGGCGTTAGCGGCGTGAAACTATAGCATACGGAGGTTTGGGGGGACATTCCGCGCGTCCGGCCGCGCGCCGCCGATTTTTCCGTCGAGTTCATTGACGCTGGCAGGCAAGTTTGAGTAGTCTTTGGGCATGGACGAGCGCGAGTTCTACAATGAGAAGACCGAATCCAAGCCGGCGGAGCTGCACTGCCCCTTCTGCCGGCGCGCCTTCACCTACCAGATACGCTGGGTCGTGCGGACCAAGAAGCCGTCCCTCCCCCCCCGGGCCGGCTCCGACGATCGCGCCAAGTTCGCCAAGGCGCGCTCCTACATGGTGCGCGCCGACGACACGGTGAACTGCCAGGAGCCGCGCTGCCGCAAGCGCTTCGAAGTGACCACCCTGCAGTCGGTGGTGTTGCTCTAAGTCGGTCCCTTTCGCGCCGCTCCTGACCCAAACGCCGATCGCACCCCCGTGCTGCGCACAAAGCGAATCACCCCGAGGCACACCACCACCTGCAGGATGCTCAACGCCGTGGAGACGGCCGGATGGGACGCCCACGAGGTCGGCTCCTGCGGGGAATCGCTTTTCCACAGCAAGGCCAGCGTCGCAACTTGCAGGATCACGGTCCCAACGAGGACCGCCCAGGCGAGCAGTTCCATCGCGGGACGGGCCGCCGGCCGGAGTCGGGCGAACTGGACCCCGATGACGAGGCTCGCCAGTCCGAGGATGGCGATAATGGCCGCCGCCGCGCCGAAGTGATCCAGGAGCGCGGCGGAAAGGGGATCCATCCCCTGTCGCGCCTGCGCGAAGATGTCGGACCCCTGCTGCGCCACCGCGCGCGCCAGAACCCCGACCATCCCGAAGGCGGCGCCGCTGAGAATCAGAACGATGCCGCCGCCCGCGCACAGCCAGCCCGTCAGGGCGATGCCCGGCAGCTTGTCGCGGGAGCCCGCCGGCACGGCCGCAAGCCCGCTGCCCGTCGTCTCGCTCATCGCGGCCTCCTCAACCAAGCTCCATGCGGGAGAAGCGTACCAGTCCCCGCACCGCGAACAAGGTGCCGAAGCCCAGGCAAAGCCGGGCAGGCACCGACCCGCAAGGCGCGGCCGCTGGCCCCTCAGTATGGGAAATCGACGAAAAAATCAACCGGCTGCCGGAAAGAACGTGTCGAGGCACGGGAAAGTTTTTGTTGACTTCGCCCAATTGCGGGCGTATAGAAATGGGTAGACATCGAGCTTGGCGTTCGCCGCGCAGCGGAGGCAGAAAGTCTCCGGCGGACGTGGCGGTTGTGTGACGAATGGCGCAAAATGTGCCACTCGATGTCGGCAGAGTGTAAGTGTAAAGCGGAGTGTGAGCGGTAAGACAAGCACCGCAAAAAAGATGAAGAGGCCCGTCCTTCCTGGACTTGGGCCTTGTGACCCCGGGACTCTTGCCCCGGGATAAAGAGGGCGGCCGGCCACGGTCGCCTTCTTCTTTTTTGGTCCTCTTTCCTTGCATCGCGCCGGGCTGGCCCGCCGCTGTCATTCTTCCGAGTCGAGATAAAAGGCGTCGTCGTCACGGTTGTACCCAAACAGCTCGGTGTAGCGTCCCCAGTTCACCAGGGTCCTGAACACCGACAGAGGCTTCTCCTGCGGCAGGATCCGCCCCGCCTCCCCCACGACCTCCTCCCGGCTCGCTTTGCGCTCTTCCTGTCCCTTCAGGAAGCCGATGAAGTGCGCGAACAGAGAATGTCCCTTCACCTGCTTCTTGAGCAGGCTCTTCTTGGTGTTCACGTCCGATTCGATAATCTGCTTCCCCAGCGGCTGCAGCACCACGTCGCCTCCCGGTGTGTCCACCAGCCCCAGGATCTCCGCCGCCTTGATGACGCCCAGCAGGTCCCCGAACTCGTAGGAAAGGTCTCGCGCCAGGCGGTAGATGTCCTCCCGCCCTCCATGGTCGTCGAGGACCTCCAGAAGACCCAGGATCCGGGTCATGCCTACTTCGGGCACCGGCAGAACGTCCATTCTGATTGTCCTTTCCTCCGCCCCGGCGCTTTGCCGTCAGGCGATGAGAGAGAAGATCTCGTCCACGACGTGGCCGAACTCCTCCGATTTCTTGCTCCGGGGCCGCTGCAGCGGGACCGTGAGGTCCTTGAGGATGCGCGCCGGACGGTTCGACAGGACGATGACGCGGTCCGCCAGCTCCACCGCCTCCTCGATGATGTGCGTAACCAGGAGAATCGTGCGCAGCGGGATCTCCTTGTCCCGCCAGATGTCGAGCAGCTCCTCGCGCAGCGCCACCGAGGTCAACGCGTCGAGCGCCGAGAAGGGCTCGTCCATCAGCAGCAGCTCCGGCTCCACCGCCACGGCCCGCGCCAGCCCGACGCGCTGCTTCATCCCTCCCGACAGCTCGCGAGGATAGGCTTCCTCGTAGCCGTCCAGCCCTACCTTGTCGATGAAGAAGCCGGCCTTCTTCGCCCGCTGCTCGGCGTCCATGCCGCGCGCCTCGAGCCCCAGCTCGACGTTCTCGCGCACCGTCAGCCAGGGGAGCAGCGCGAACGACTGGAACACCATGGCGCACCCCAGGTTCACCCCGGCCAGCGGCTCGCCGCGATACAGCACCCGTCCGCTGCTCGCGGCAATCAGCCCGTTGATGATGCGCAGCAGCGTCGTCTTGCCACAGCCCGAGGGACCGACGATCGCCACGAACTCGTCGGTCTGAATGGAGAGATCGATCCCGTCGAGGACGGTGATTGTCCCCTGCGGCTGCGGGTAGGTCTTGCGAATCTGCTCGAGGCGGATGAGATCCAAGGATGATGATCCTTCAGGCATCGATCTTATAACGGTCGGCCGCCAGCACGTAAAGCCGGTGCCAGACGAGCCGGTTCAGGAGAACAATCGTCCCGACCAGGGCAATCAGCGTCAGCAGCACCATCTTCTTGTCGCCGGAGACGTAGGTGGCGTTGTCCAGGATCGAGCCGATCCCCGGAACCGAGTAGACCTTCTCCTTGTAGATCACGTATTCGGAGACAATGAGCGAGTTCCAGCCGCCTCCCCACGCCGTCAGGCTGCCGGTGATGAGCGACGGGAGAACGGCCGGCAGATCCACCCGGCGCCAGGTCATCCAGCGCGACAAACCCAGCGATCGCGCCGCCTCGCGAAGCTCCGCCGGAATGGCGCGAACTCCCGCAATCAGGTTGAACAGCAGGTACCACTGCATTCCGGTCAACGCCAGCAGGACCGACGCCAGGTTCATCCCGCCGGCGGTCCGGATGACGAAGACGATGATGAGTGGAAAGAGCGCCGTGGCCGGGAGCGAGGCGCCGATTTCCGCGAGCGGCGTCACCACGCGCGACACACGCGGGCTGTCTCCCACCCAGAGTGCCATCGGCAGCGTCCAGGCGACCGACAGCACGTAGGCGACCGACAGCCGCAGGAACGAGTAGAGCAAATACAGGGGAATGCTGCGGGCCTCCTCGGGCCACGGCAGGGCCAGCCCGTGCGCCAGCGCCAGCAGCGCACGCGCCGTCAGCGCGACTCCCAGCAGGATCGCCAGGCCGATCAGCGAGCGCCGCGTCACTGTCACGGACCGACGCCCCAGGAGCCGGCGCGCCAAGGCTGCGGACCGGGAGCGCGCCCAGCGCGTGCCGGCACGCGCTTTTCTGCCCGCGGCCAGCAGCGACGGCCGGATCATCCTGCGCATCCAGCGCGCCACGGCCGCGCCGCCCACGAACACCAGCGGCAGCCGCGTCTCGGTCTGCGCCGCTTCCGCCGCGAACTCGTAGCGGAACTTTCCCGCCCAGGCGGAAAGCGGCCCCCACAGCAGCAGGTCCATGGCCAGCACGATCCCCGTCAGGACGGCCAGCCCCATGAAGGTCCCCCCTAAGTCTCCCTCCTCCGTAGTGCGTATCAAATAGGACCCGAGCCCCGGAAGGCGGTAGCGCGCCGGGCCCAGGGCGATGATCTCGCAGGCGATCAGGAAGTACCAGCCGTTGGCCCAGGAGAGAATGCTGTTGTAGACGAGCTTCGGCACCGCCGAAGGGAGCAGGAGCCGTCGGAAGGTCTTCCAGGGGCCGCATCCGAACGAGGTCACCACTTCGCGCGCGTCGGCGGGAATCGTGGTGATCCCCTCGTAGACGCCGAAGGCCATGTTCCAGGCCTGGCAGGTGAAGATCAGGAAGATGGCCGCCAGCTCGACCCCCACGCGCGACCCATGGAACATGCCCACGAAGAAGAAGACGGCGGCCGGGAAGAACCCCAGCACCGGCACCGACTGCATGATGTCGAGAAAAGGAAGGATGAAGCGCTCCTGGGAAGGACCGGCGGTCGCGAGCGTGCCGCAGGCGACCGCGAAGAAGAGCGACAGGGCGTAGGCGGCGAGCATGCGGAGGAAGGAGGCGGCGGCGTAGCCGGCCAGATGCAGGAAGTCGGTACCGATCGCCTCCGGGACGAGGCGCACCGTCCCCATCTCGTAGAAGAAGGCGGCCAGGGTGACCACCCCTACGAAGAGGAGGAAGTAGATGATCTTGCGGCGTCTTTCTTCCCAGGTCGCCATGCGCTCCGCCGGTGAGGGCGCGCCGGGAGACGCGCGTTGAGGCGGCAAATCCGGCGGATTCTAGCACGCCGCTCCGGCCGCTCTGGGAAAGAGACTCAGCCGGTGGATCGCGGCGCGTCCTTGTGCCAGATTATCCCGGATGAAGAGCGACCGCTGGCTCTGGGTCATCATCGTGCTGGGCTCTGCCGTGCGTCTCTTCGGGCTGGGCGAGCGCAGCCTTTCCTACGATGAATGCCAGCAGTTCTGGGCCTCCCAGGGCAACGCCCTCGTCGCCAACCGCGAGATCACCCTCGATCCGCCGGGCTTTGCCGTCCTTTTGCATCTGCATTCCCTCGCGGCGCGCGGGGAGACCTGGCTGCGCCTGCTCCCTTGCCTGATCGGGATCGCCGCAATCCCGGCCGTTTACCTGTTGGCCCGCCGCGCCACCGGCGATCTCGCCACCTCGCGCGCCGCAGCCTTTTTCTTCGCACTCGCTCCTTACCCGATCCGCTATGCCCAATCGCTGCGGGTCTACAGCCTGACGCTCCTGTTCGGCGCGCTTCTGCCGGCAGTCTGGCTGGCCATGATGAGCCCCCCCGGCGGCGTCTCGGAGCGCGACCGGCCTTCGGGAGACAAGACCCGCACGGCTTCATTCATGCTCCTGGGGCTGACGGCGTTCGGGGGCATGCTGGCGATGTACGGGATGCTCTGGCTCTGCCTGGCGATCCTGGCGGCCACCTGGCTCCCCGGCGTCACCCCCGATTCGACGGTGCGCCGGCGGACCAGCATCGCGCTGCTGGCCGGGATGGCGGCGGCGGCGCCGGCTTACGCATTTTCAATCCCGGGCCAGATGGCGCGCGGCACGCCGGCCAGCTTTTACGAGGACAAGTTCCTGCCGCGTGACGGCCTTCTTCCGGCGCTGCGCTTCTTCGCCGGAGGAATCCTCGATCTGTCCGGCTACTTCTCTTTCATCCTGCCGATCGCCGGCGCGCTGTTCGGTGCTTTGGCCGTGATCGGTATGGTGAATCTGTGGCGCCGGAGCGAGGGGCGCGCCGCCACGACGGCCTTTCTGCTTGGCGTGAGCGCCGCGGCCGCCGGTTCGGCGCTGTGGCTGTACCCCTTCGGCGCCACCCGCCAGATGCTCTATGCGGCGCCCCTCTTCTATGTCCTGTCGGCGTCCGGGATAATGGCGCTGCGGGGCATGGCGCGCGGTGCCCTGTCGGCGGCACTGCTGATCGCGATTGCCACCGGCAGCGCGATCTTCCTGGAGCGTTACCACGCCGAGCCGGGAGGTCAGGAGATGCGCCCGGTGATGGCCTACCTGGAGCATCATGTCGAGCCCGGTGATCGGATCCTGGTGAACAAGGACGCCATCCCGCAGTTCCGCTACTACTACCACGGAAGCTCCGAGACGGCGGTATTGGGCCGGGAGACGGTGATCCGGGATTTCACCGCCGAGGCGGCGCAGCTGATGCGCGCCGCTCCCCAGGCACGCTGGTGGCTCCTCTTCTCGCACGGCTGGACCGATGAGCGGCGTTCCCATCTGCGCGATCTCGAGCCCGGCTACCGCCTGGCCGATACCTTCGAAGCGCATCGGGCCGCAACCTATCTCTTCGTGCCGACCACGCCGTGACTCTCCCGGAGGGGCGGCATCGCTCGCTGGCCTGGTTGGGCGCGGCGCTCGTGCTGTGCCTCTCGCCGCATTGGGCCCCGGCGCTATTCGGCGCGCTCCCCCTGGTGCTCTACTTCCCCGGCCGCGCGCTGGCCATTCATCTGGAGCCCGACCGTCCCGGCGCGGCCCTGCGCCGCACCACGCTGGCTTGCGGGCTGTCCCTGGCAATCACGCCGGTGGCGCTGCGGCTCGCCGGTCTCCTGTTCCCCTTCGGCAAGGCGATGGTCCTGGGAGTCCTGGGAGGCTTCTCCCTGATCTTGATCCTCGCTTCCCTGCGGCGTGATCGGCGGCATGTGCCTCGCTCCGCGGCCGTCCCGGCCGGCTGGGGCGTCGCGACTTTTCTTATCCTCACCGCCGCCCTGCTGGCTCCGACCCTCTGGATCGGGACTCAGCCCACCGGGGGCGAGACGCGCACCAAGGGATGGGATCTGCACAACCACCAGTCGGTTTCCGAGGCGATCGTCTACGGAGGCCTTCCTCCGACGAATCCTTTCATCAAGTCATCCTCCCCCTTTTACTACCACACCTATTTCCACCTTGTGGATGCCGGCGTGCAGGCGCTCTGCGGCGCCCGCGCCCCTGCTTACCTCATCACGGCGCTGCTGACGCTCGCGGCCGCGCTACTCTTCCTGGCGGTCTTCTATTTCGTCCTCGCTGAACTGTCCGGCAGGCCCCGGGGGGCGCTGTGGGCCCTGCTCCCCGTCAGCCTGGCAGGAGGTTACGATCTGCTCCCGACCCTGGTCCGCATCTTCAATTCGGGCGAGGTCGCGGACTGGAACGAGATGGTCGCCCGCCGCTGGAACGTGGATGCATGGATCTCGCACCAGAAGATCTTCATTCCGGGCCTGTTCGCGCAGTTCTACTGGGCGCCGCACGCCGTCTCCGCGGTGACGGTCTTCCTGCTCGCTCTCTACTTCCTCGAGACCGACGGCGTGGGAGAGCGTGCTTACGCCGGCGCGGGAATTTGTCTCGCCGCCATGGCGGGCTTCAACGGCTATGTGGCGCTGGGAGGGGTGGTCACGCTGGCGCTGCTGCGAGGCCCCGCTTTTCTGGAGTGGGGACTGGGGCGTCATGACCGCGCCCCGGCAATACGACGCAGCCTCCTGGCGGGAATCACCGCCCTGGCACTCGCCGCGCCGGTCGTCAATCTCTACTTCGGTGCGCGCAGCGATGTCGAAAAGTTCCGCTTCGCCGGTGCAGGCCCCCTGCTCCCGGCACAGCTGATGATCGACTTCGGACCGGCCTTGATCCTGGGCCTGGCAGGGGCCCTGATCGCCCGGCGGCATCCAGAGCTGCGCAGGGGTTTGCTCCCCTTTCTGCTGATGGGCGGCCCCGCCCTGGTGATGATTTGCCTCGTCGCCTCGACCGGTGAGAACAACGACCTGTCGATGCGCAATTCGATGTTCGTCTGGATCGCCCTGGCCGCTCTCTCGGGACTGAGCCTCGAGGCGGCCTGGAAATCGAGGCTCGGTCGGCGCGCCGCTTTGCTGGTGCTCCTGCCGGGGCTGCTCGGCACGCTCTGGTTCTCTTTCGGCGCTTCATGGGACAAGCCGGTGCTCGATGCCGACGAAGTTGCGGCCGGAAGGTGGGTCCGCTCTCATCTTCCCCGGGGGGTGACGGTTCAGGCTTCTCCGCTGCGCAACTCCCCCGAGCTGGTCTATCTCAGCGGCCACCCCGCGATCCTCTCCGATTCCTGGGCGGCGCGCCTCTTTTACTCGAATCCCGCCGACTTCGACCGGAACCTGAAGGAGCTGCTGGCCATCTTCTCCTCGGAGGATCCCGCCCTCTCCTGTCCCGGGCTCGCGCACCTGGGAGTGGGAGCACTGGTGGTGGGTCCTCCGGAAACCGGAGACTTCCCGATTCTCGCGCGGCCGCTCCCCTGGAGCTGCCTCGAGCCCGCCTTCGAGCATGGAGAGTACCGGGTTTTCCGCGTTCTCCACTGAAAACGTCAATGCCTTGACAAAGTTGGGCGCCTTGCGCACCCCGGGGCGAACCTTATATTTGGGGTGTCCTTCCGAAAGAGGGGGGAAGGACTGCGCCCAGGGAGCCCATGGCGATTCTTTCCGAGATCCTTGGATTCTCCACAGAAAAGCTGAGCCGTCTCGACGTCCCCCCGAAGCGTCTCGTCCTCATGCTGCGGTGGACCCTGTTCAGCACGCTCATCGGCTTCGCTTTCGCGCGCCAGATCGAGCTCGTCGACACGCTCTACGTGAACCTGGCGCTCGGTATCTTCCTGGCCTGCAACGTGGCGGTGACGCTGCTGCCGGAATCGGCGCTGCGCGCCTCGCCTTTCGAGTTCTCGCTGGGCCTGCTCGACACCGCCATCGTTTCCTACCTGGTGTTCCAGGCCGACGTCACCGGCATCCTCTGCCTGTTCTTCTTCATCATGCTGGTGGGCATCGCCGCTTCCACCCGCATGATGCAGGTGGTCCTCGGCTCGGTGGCGCTCAGCCTCATCTACCTGGTGCTCTGCTCCTTCCGCGCGGACGGACCGGAGATCCTCTCGGCCGGGCACCTGATGGTCCTTCCGCTGTTCTTCGCCACGGCGGTCTACTTCGGATTCCAGGTGCTGCAGATTCGCCGCCGGCGCGACGAGGTGCAGGGCATCTACCGCGAGCGGCAGGAGCTGAAGTACGTGCTGGGAATCCTGGAGTCGATCACCAGCTCGCTCGACTTCCACACGGTGATGTTCCAGATCGCCGGCCGCATCGCCGAGGTGGTCGACGCCATCCGCTGCTCGATCCTGCTGGTGGAAGGCGAGGAGTTCGAGCGCGCCTTCGTCGTGGCCGCCAACGACGACCAGAAGATCAAGATGCTGCCGGTGGACCTGGCGAAATACCCGGAGGTGGTCGCCGCCATCCGCCAGAAGAAGCCGATCATCATCGAGGACGTGGAGAAGAGCGACCTGCTGCGTCCCGTCGTGGTGGACCTGCTGAAGCTCAACTTCCATTCGCTGATGGTGCTGCCGATCCTCTACCAGGAGACGGTCCTCGGCACCCTGTTCCTGCGCGCCTCGCGCAAGCGCAGCTTCACGCAGGACGAGATGAAGTTCTGCCGCGTCGTGGCGCACGCCGCGGCGAGCGCCATCAAGAACTCGATGCTCTACCAGAAGCTGGGGGAGCACGCCCGCGAGCTGGAGCAGACCTCCGACCGGATCCGGGTGCTGTTCGACCATTCGCCCGACCTGATTTTCCTGGTGGGATCCGATGGGGTCGTGCGGGAAGGCAATCGCATCGTCGAGCGCCTCTCGGGGATGGCGCGCTCCGAAATCCTGCACGAGCCGGTGAGCCGGATTCTGCAGGGCCTGCCTGCTCTCGAATCGCTGCACCGCCGCGCGGTCGAATCGAAGGGGCCGATTCACGCCCCGGGCCGGCTGATCACGCGCAGCGGCTTCCGGGATCTCAGCGTGACCGTGGCGCCCCTGGCAGAGCCTCCCGGGTCCCTCATCCTGATCGGCCGCGACGTGACCGAGCAGAATCAGGCCACCGCGCTGCTGCAGCAGAAGGAAAAGCTCTCCAGCATCGGCGAGATCGTGGCGGGAGTGGCTCACGAGCTGAACAACCCGCTCTCCGGCGTCCTGGGCTTCTCACAGCTGCTGGCCCAGAAGGACGAGAACGGCCGCTTCCAGCGCGACATCGAGCGGATCGTCGATTGCGCCGGGCGCTGCCAGAAGATCGTCCAGAACCTCCTCAGCTTCGCCCGACCGGGCTCACCGGAGCGCAAGCCGGTGGGGCTCAACGGCATTCTGGAAAAGACGCTCGACCTGCTGGAGCCTTCGCTGCGCGCCGACAACATCGAGATCGTCAAGGAGATCACGCCGGATTTGCCTTACGTCCTGGCCGATTTCCACCAGGTGCAGCAGGTGCTGACCAACCTGATCAACAACGCGCAGCAGGCGATGGGCACCGAGCGGGGACGGGGCAGGCTGACGCTGCGCACGCAGCTGCGGCGGGACGGCCGCGTCGCCTTGGCGGTGAGCGACAACGGACCGGGGATACCGGCCGAGGTGCTGCCGCGCATCTTCGATCCTTTCTTCTCTACCAAAAAGCAGGGACGCGGCACCGGGCTGGGCCTGAGCGTCTCCTTCGGCATCGTGCGCGACCATGGCGGGGAGATCCTGGTGGAAACCCAGGTGGGCGCGGGCACGACCTTCCTCGTCGTCTTCGACCCTTACGTCGCGGAGCCGAAGGCCTCGGAGAGGCCGCACCCCGCCAGCCCGCAGGTGCCCGGCGGCCGCGAGATTCTGGTGGTGGACGACGAGGAGATGATCGTGGAGCTCTACCTGCAGCTGCTGCAGGCCCTGGGACACTCCATCGACACGGCGTCGACCGGCGTGGAAGCACTGCGGAAGATCGAGTCGAGAAACTACGACCTGGTCATCACCGACATCAAGATGCCGCGCATGTCGGGGATCCAGCTCTACGAGAAGGTGGTGGAGATCAAGCCCGACATGAAGCGCCGCTTCATCTTCATCACCGGGGATATGAACTCGCTGACCAGCCAGCAGTTCTCCACGGTGACCGACAACCCCTGCCTGCTCAAGCCGGTGAACATCGAGAAGATCGAGGCGACCATCCGCGAGGTGCTGGGCTCCGATGCCCCCGCCGGAGAAATCCCCTTCTCCCGCAACTAATACCCACTGCAACGCCCCGTCGGATGGTCCCAGGTGCCCAGCTTGTGCATCAGCTCCGCCTGGCTCTCCCGAGAAACTCCTTGACGCTCGCGTCGTTCTGCTTCGTCTTCAGCTCGGCCACCATTCTCTCCTTCTCCGGTTGGGAACGCCTCGGTCGTCTGGAACGGATGCTCTTCCCGTGGGAGGCTGTCTTCAGTGATGCGCGTGCGATTCGATCCGGCGATCGGGGACGAGCCAGATCATCGCCACCGTGACGTAGATCGCGATCGAGATCCAGGGATTCAGGAAGGCCAGGGGGATCGCCGCCACGTACAAGACGATGGAGACCTTTCCCTTGGCGTCGCCCCCGACCGCCTGCCGGAGGCTCGATTCCGGCCCATGCTCACGGACGATGGCTCCCTGCAGGATCGTATAGGCCACGGCGGCGAACAGCAGGATGACGCCATACAGCGCCGCGGGAAAAGAAGCGACGCGGTTCTCTCCCAGCCATCCGGTGGCGAAGGGAATCAGCGACAGCCAGAACAGCAGGTGGAGGTTCGCCCACAGGATCTTCCCGTTGATGCGCTCCGCCGTGTGCAGCATGTGATGATGGTTGTTCCAGTAGATGCCCAGGAAGATGAAGCTCAGCACGTAAGCCAGAAAGGTCCGCACGACCGGCCGCAGCGACTCAACGTCGGTGCCGTGCGGCACCTTGAGCTCCAGGACCATGATGGTGATCAGGATGGCGACGACGCCGTCGCTGAAGGCTTCGAGCCGCGTCTTGGTCATGCCGCGTCGCGCGCCGGGGCAGGCGCTCCCACGCTACCTGCCCGCCTTGAAATACTCTTCCATCTTCTTCGCCACGTCGACGGCGTCCTTCGACCGGAAGCTCTTGCCGATCGCCTCCACGAAAACGGTCCCGTCCTCCGGGTACTCGCAAACCTCGTAGGAGACGCGATTGCCCGTGGCCAGATACTCGAGCGGCTCGGTCCCCGGGTTGGTGAAGGTGTGGGGGGTCGGATCGCCCGCGGGATAGAGGATGAAGTCCCCCTGGCGGACGGGCACTTCGCGATCTCCGTGCCGCAACGTCCCGCTCCCCTTGAGGATCAGGAACATCTCCTCCTGGAGGAGATGGCGGTGCAGCCGGGTCGCCTGCTTGCCGGGCGCGAGGCGATAGAGGCGCAGCCCACACAGGTGTGATTCCAGCTTGCGCGCCGGATCGCGGATCTCGACGTTCATTCCCGGTCCCGCGGACCATTCCGTCCAGGGAAGATCTCCGACATTGACAATGCGCGGCTCGCTCATGGGTTCTCCCGCTTTCTGCCCCGGGCGACCGACGCCCGGCGCCGGAACAATGCTCATCGTTGCGTATGAGGATTACAGAGGCCGTCGAGCTGCCCGGATCGCAAGGCGCCGCGGCCTATGGCCGCTCCACGACGAAGCGCCGCGCACCCCTGCCGTAGGCAAGCGAGACGCAACCCGGCGAAGCGGGATGGAACGACGACGACCTAGGCCGCCACCCCCTCCACGATGCTGAGATCGCAGGAGGTCGGGATGACGCGGGTGAGCTGGAGCCCGGCGCGCCGGAAGAGGCTCTCGAACTCCCCGCGCGTGCGCTCCTGCCCCCCGGGGCCGAGCATCATATTAATATCGAGGATCTTTCCCCAGTAGTTGGCGGGGGCAATCACGTTGTCCACCACCAGGACCCGGCCTCCGGCCGCCATCGCGTCGCGGCAGTTCCCCAGGATGCGCAGGCTCTTCTCGTCGTCCCAGTCATGGATGATGTACTTCATGATGTAGCCGTCGGCCCCCTCAGGCACCGTCTCGAAGAAGCTGCCGCCCATCACTTCGCAGCGATCGCGCACGTCGGGGGCGGTCACGAAGCCGCTCCGGGCGGCCCCCGCGACCACCTGCGGCTGATCGTAGAGGATCCCCTTCAGCTTCTTGTGGCGGCGCAGGATCGTGGCCAGCATGTGGCCATGCGCTCCGCCGATGTCGACCAGGAGCTTGAGCCGGCCGAACGGGTAGGCCGCCGCCACCGCCGGGTTCTCCGTCCCGGAGATGCCAGCCATCGCCGCCATGAAAGTGCGCTCTTTCTCGGGACGCGCCTGGAGATAGGCGAAGCTCGGCACGCC
This sequence comes from Candidatus Polarisedimenticolia bacterium, assembly GCA_035764505.1. Classification (NCBI taxonomy): domain Bacteria; kingdom Pseudomonadati; phylum Acidobacteriota; class Candidatus Polarisedimenticolia; species Candidatus Polarisedimenticolia bacterium. The sequence goes on along the minus strand of DASTZC010000093.1, from coordinate 298 downwards.
GTGCACCTTCTCGAACGCATTGCCGCCCGTCTCCAGCGCGTATTCCAGCTCTCCCCAGACCTTCCAGTGGTAGTCATCGGCGATCATCAGGACGAAATCGCGCATGGAGCCCGGATGGTCCTTGCACAGCGTCTGGGCCAGCGGATTGAGTCGGTAGCGTCCGTCGGGAGTCTCCGAGAAGACCCCGACGCTGGCCAGGGCCCGGAGCACGCGCTTCAGGAAAACGGGATGCGCCCCCACCTTCTTAGCGATGGCTTCGGCCTTGAGGGGCCCATTGGCCAGAACATCCGCCACTTCC
>DASTZC010000092.1 GCA_035764505.1 Candidatus Polarisedimenticolia bacterium | reverse complement strand
CTCGATGGCGGCGACCAGGTCCCGCCCGGCGTCCGACTTGAGGACGTAACCCATCGCTCCCGAGTCGATGACCGCCTGCACGATCTGCTCGGATTCGTGCATCGTCAGGATGAGGATGCGGCTGTCGGGGGAGACTTTGTGGACCTGGCGCGCGGCGTCGAGCCCGTTGAGACCGGGCATGCCGATGTCCAGGATCACGACGTCGGGGTGGGTCTGGGAGGCAATCTCCACCGCCTCGCGGCCGTCGATCGCTTCTCCCAGCACCTGCCAGTCGGGATGCGCCTCGAGCATGGCGCGCACCCCCTTGCGAACCACTTCGTGATCATCTGCGATCAGGATCCGGAGAGGGCTCATGACACCTCCACGGCGACCGGGATATCCACCTGGATCGTTGCCCCTGCGCCCGGAACAATCCGTATCTGTCCGCCCAGCTGGCGGACCCTTTCACGCATTCCCAGCAGTCCGACGCCCAGCGATTGTACCCCAGACTGATCGCTCAGGATACCCTCCGGCATCCCGCGCCCGTCGTCGAGGACCTTGAGTCCCACCCAGCGCGCCCTGCGCTGCAGCTCGATCCTCGCCGTGGGACTGCCCGAATGTCGCTGCACGTTATTGAGGCACTCCTGGACGATGCGGAACAAGGCGTTTTCCACCTCCAGCGGAAGCCGGCCGAAATCCTCGGGCATGTCGAGATCCACGCTGATCCCGCTGCGCTGCGAGAAGCCTGCCGCGCACCATTTCAGCGCGGCCGGCAGGCCCACTTCCTTCAGCAGCGGCGGGTGGAGAAGGTAGGACATCGAGCGAATCTCCTGTGAACAGAGTTGCGCCAACGACACGCTCTCGTCAAGGGCGGCCCGCGAGGCCGGGCTCATCGATTCCTTGCTGCGCGCCGCCACCGACAGGTTCAGGCTCAGCGCGGTCAGCGACTGCGCCGTGCTGTCATGCAGCTCCCGCGCGACCCGCTGGCGCTCCTCGTCCTGGATGCGCAGCAGGCGGGTGGAGAGATCGCGCAGCATCTTCTCCGCCTGCTTGCGCTCGACAATTTCCTCCGCCAGAACGCGGTTCGCCTGCGACAGCTGGCTGGTCCTTTCGGTCACGCGGCGCTCCAGGTCCTCCTGCGCCCCGCGCAGCGAATTCTCGGCGCGTTGCCTTTGCATGACGTCGGCGGAGAGCACCAGCATGGTCACGGCGGTAATCGCCATGAAGGCCTGCAGGAGCAGAAGGCTTTCGTTCAGTGAGACCGCGTAGAAAGGTCCCTTTCCCCGCACCGTCATCGCGACGGCGATCGAAGCCACCGCGAAGACTGCCGTGGCGGTCCCATGCCGGGGAAATCTCAGCGCCGCCCAGATCAGGAAAGGAAAGACCACATAAGGCTGGAAGCCGGTGCGCTGGTCCGACAGCAGCAGGCCTCCGAAGGCGATCAGCGAGACGCCGCCGAGAGCCGCCGCCATCAAAGCCGCTTCGCCCAGGCTCCGCAACGAAGGGCGCATCCGGTGAGCGCCCAGCCAGGCGAAGAGCAACGGCGCAACGACCAGGTCTCCCAGGGCGTCGCCCAGCCACCAGGTCTGCCAGGCGCGGCCCAGCGACGGCGCCGGGATCACTCCCGCCAGATAGCCGCTCGCAACGCCCAGGGTCGCGCTGACGGTCGTGCTCAATCCGGCGGCCAGGACGACCAGGCCGATCACCTTGCGGATGGTGTCGGGCGATTTCCCGAAGCCGCCCGTGAAGCGCTGGAGAAGGTAGCTCCCGAGAAGCGCTTCCAGGGTGTTGCCCAGCGCCATGCCGGCCGCGGCCAGGGCGGGGACTCCCGCTGAGACGTTGATCAGGAAGGCGCCGGCCGCTATCCCGGGCCAGAGACGATATCCGAACAGGGTCAATGCGGCGAGCGCGATACCGGCGGGAGGCCACACCGTGGTGGCGACACCGCCCACCGCGTCCATGAGCAATCCCAGCTTCGCCGTGACCATGTACGCGGCGAGCAGCAGGGCCACTCCCGAAAGGTAGCCGGGATTCCAGGCTTTCCGAAGGGTCTTCTCGAGAATCATACCCTGCCCCTGCACGGGGAGCGCTGAGCCGTGGACCACCGGTGCGGCCGCCCGGCTCGTGAGCAGGGTTGCCACGAATTGAGGCCGGCTCACGCCCGAGCGAGGGAATCGGCCGCAAACGAATTGGGTTCGTCAACAGCATAACCGACCCGGTTTTTCGCCGTCCACCCACGCTTCTCTTGCGGCTCACCCCGGGACGGGGTCTCCGAGCCGTCAGAACAATGCAGGTTTTGCGCTGGAAATTCTGACTCGGAAACCCACGCCTCCGGGGAATCAAGGAAGGAAGGGACCGGCTCGCGAGGGCCTTCGCCGCGGAGCGGATTTCCTGACACGTGCCGGCCCGGTGGCCCGGCGGCTTCTTGAGGCAGAGCCCCTCTCTAGCACCCTGCCTCAAGAGCCACCAAGCTCGGACTCTTTTATGCCACGACCCTTCGGTGGGAGCCATACTGAAATCTACGTAAAAACATGCGCCGCGACGAATGGACAATGCCCCGCCGCTCGTTTATTCTCCGCCGCGATCCAAGGCGCCCGCGGAGATCAGCCGCGCTCTCGCGCAACCGTGCGCCGTGCCGCGACCAAGGGCGCGCCTGCTTCCCGAAATCGGTAAGGAGCGATTCAGGTGGGTGCAGCACGGTTCGCGAATGCCGCTCTCTGGGGCGGCGCCCTGCTGGCGCTGCTGGGCGCCGGCTTCGCGTCTCCGTGGAGCAGCCCGCTCGCCAATCCCTCGCAGCGCGCCGCGATGATCACCACGAGCCTCCTGGCGCTGTCGGCCTGCCTGGGACTGTGCACGCGCCTGCCGCTCTCGGCGCGCATCTCCATCGCCATGAGCCTGGTCACCCTGCTGATGGGCCTGTATGGCGCGGAAGTCTTCCTGCGATGGAGGATCGTCTCCCAGGTGCAGCGCGCTGCGAATCGTCTCGGCCGATCGTTCGATCCGCGCAACCGCCTCGAAGTGCTGCGGGACCTGCGCCGGGAAGGCAAGGAAGCCTGGCCGGTGATGTTCGTCGGCCCTCTCGTGCAGGGCAACGAGGAGCTGCCGCTCCTGCCGCTGGCCGGCATCTCCGGAGTGCTCACCGTCCATTGCAATGAAATCGGCACCCCCCTCGTCTATCCGAGCGACCAGCACGGCTTCCTGAATCCTCCCGGAATGTGGGGGCCGGCGCCTCTGGATGTCGCGCTGCTGGGCGATTCCTTCGCGCAAGGTAACTGCGTCAGCGAGGAGGAAAACGCGGCCGCGCGCATCCGCCGGGAGTTCCCGCGCACCCTGAACCTGGGGATCGAGGCCTTCGGTCCCCTGCTCGAGCTGGCGGCGCTGAGGGAGTATCTTCCCTCTCTCAGGCCGCGGCGCGTCGTCTGGCTCTACGACGAGGGCGACGATCTGACCGCGGACCTCAATCACGAAAAAGCGCGCGGCCGGCTTCTCGAGTACCTGGAGCCCGACCGCGTTCAGCATCTCGCGGCGCGGCAGCCGGAGGTGGATCGCTTCTGGAAGGCGAAGTTTTCCGAGCTGACTGCGAGGCGCCGCGATTCCGAGAGCGCGCTGGATCGCTGGAAGAGCACCCTGGTGTCCTGGTTGCGGCTGCGCACCCTGAGAGGCCGCGTCGGACTGCAGGCCTCCCCCCCGCGTCCCGATTTCGCGGGAGTCGATCTCGACCTGTTCCGGCGCATCTTGGAGAGCGCGCGCGACGCGACGCACGGCTGGGGGGGGGAGTTCTATTTCGCCTACCTCCCCGCAGAGGCTTCCGTGCGAGGTCGTTCTTCCGCCGGGCAGGAGGCGCTACGGGACTCCGTCCTGCAGACGGTGCGGGAGCTGGGCATCCCGTCGATCGATCTCCTCCCGGTCCTGCAGAGCGCCAAGGACACCGATTCCCTCTACGCCTTTCCCGGCGCCCATCTCACGCCGAAGGGCTACGGCCTGCTGGGAGACGGGATCGCCATGGGACTCAAGGAGCCGGAGTGAGCCTCGCGGCGCTGCCGGCGCAGTCCGCCTCCAGCAGCAGCGTTCACCAGGCGGAGACCGTTCTCTTCTTCGTGCTTCTGCAGCTGATTGTCATCCTGGCGGCGGCGCGCCTGGCGGGGGAGGCGGCGAGACGCCTGGGGCAGCCTCGGGTGATGGGAGAGATCGTGGCGGGCCTGCTGCTGGGTCCGTCGCTTTTCGGCCGGCTGGCGCCCGAGACCTTCCGGTACGTCTTCCAGTCCACGCCCCCTGAGCCGCTCTCGATCCTCAGCCAGATCGGCCTGATCTTCCTGATGTTCCAGATCGGCCTCGAATTCGACTTCTCGCACCTGGAGGAATCGCGCAACCGCCGCTCGGTTCTCTTCGTCTCTGCCGCCGGCATTGCGCTCCCCTTCACGCTCGGACTGCTGCTGGGGCATTTCTCCTGGTCCCGGCTGGCCCCCGATATCCACCGCACCGGCTACATTTTGTTCATGGCCACCGCCATGTCGATTACCGCCATCCCGGTTCTGGGCCGGATCATGATGGAGCTGGACCTGACGCGCACGCGGCTCGGGGCGGTGGCCATCAGCGCCGCCGCCTTCGACGACGTGACCGGCTGGATCCTGCTGGCGGTGATCAGCGCGGTGTCGACGGCGCGCTTCGACGCCGGGGCGACGCTGCGGCAGCTCGCCTGGCTGGTGGCCTACGCGGCGCTCTGCTGGTGGGCCGTGCGGCCACTGCTCCGGCGGCTGGTGGCCCGCTTTCCGGTGAGCCCCGCGCGCCTTCCGGCGAACCTCATGGCGATCCTCCTGGTGATCATCCTCTCCTCCGCCATCGTCACCTACCGCCTCGGGATCTTCGCGATCTTCGGAGGCTTCATGATGGGGGTGCTGCTCTATGATCGCTCCGAGTTCGTCGAGGCCTGGAAGCACCGGGTGGCGCAGTTCGTGTCGGTCTTCTTCCTGCCGCTGTTCTTCGCGATCACCGGGCTGCGGACCGACGTCCACGGGCTCGACAGTTCCTCCTTGTGGGGATGGTGCGCCGCCATGCTGGCCGTCGCGACGCTCGGCAAGTATGGTGGATGCGCGCTGGCGGCGCGCCTCACGGGACTGCCCGCGCTGGAATGCCATTGCCTGGGGATCATGATGAACACCCGGGGCCTGATGGAGCTGGTGGTGCTCAACGTCGGCTACGACCTGGGACTGCTGCCGCGCAATGTCTTTACCATGCTGGTCCTGATGGCGCTGATCAGCACGGGCATCACGACGCCGCTGCTGCGTCGCTGGCTCCCGAGAATCGGGCACTCTCTGCCCGCCAACCCGCCGGATGCATGAGGGTCATTTCGAGGATGGCATGCTGAATCGCGGCGCTCGCCGGATGGTTGTCTTGGTGCTGGTCCTGCTGAGCCTGTCGGCCGGCCCGGCCCGGATCACCCTCGTCGTCTGCTCGCCTGGCTCCCCGGGCGACACGGCACAGGCACAGCCGACGATGGACCAGCTCGCCGGAGCGCTGGCCCAGACGGCCGGCTGGCCGGCCGATTCTCTGGCCGCAGTCTATTTCGAGACGTCTGCGGGGGGAGGGCAGAGGCTGGAGCAGGGGGACGCGCCCGCAGCCCTGGTTTCCCTTCCTTTCTATTATGAGTACGCGCGGGCGCTTTCCCTGGTACCCGCTCTGGAGGCCGTCCCCGAGTCGGGTGCCGGGGCCGTCTACCGGCTCGTGGCGCGCTCCGGGGCGCTGAAGTCGCCGGCAACGCTCGCCGACTGGGAGATCGTAGGAGGGATCGGCTTCTCCCCCGATTTCGTGCGGCGCGAGGTTCTGGCGGGATGGGGCCCGATTCCGGATTCGGCCCGGATCTCCTTCTCGGCCCGCCCCCTTTCGGCGCTGCGCCGCGCTGCATCCGGCGAGAAGATCGCGGTCCTCCTGGATCCCGAGCAGAGCGCCGCGCTGCCGTCGCTGCCGTTCTCGTCCGATCTCGAGACGGTGGCCACCTCGCGCGAGTTTCCGGGCGGCATTTTCTGCCTGGTCAAGGGGCGCCTTCCGGAAGCGCGGGCCGCCTCGCTCGTCGACGCCCTGCGCAAGCTGGGCTCCTCCGAGACGGGGAAGGCGGCGCTGCAGGCGATCCGGATTCGCGAGTTCCGCGCGATTGACCTCAAGCGGATCCCCGCGGCCGTATCCGGCACGAACTCCTCGCACCCTTGAGCCGGCTTACCTCGCTCCTGCGCGTCGCCGCCGCGTGCGCCGTCCTGGCCGGTTGCGCGCATGCCCTGAAGGAGCCTCCTCCTCTCTCGCAGATCGGGGGCGGAGGGCCGCTTCCCGGCGACAACGAGGACCTCGATTCTCTTCTCCGGCATGCGGAATTCCTATATGCTAAGCGCGCTTTGCCCGAAATCCGCGAGGCCGTAACGCTCTTCCTCGCGGCTGCGCGCCGCGATTCCAGCCGCATCGAGGGACTCCTCGGCGCCGTGAAGGCGCAGGCGTGGCTCGCGGACCACGAGAGCGCGTCTCACGACCGCGCCGCGGCGGCGACGGCCGCGGTTCAGTCGGCACAATGGTGCGCGCGACTTCAGCCGCAAAGCGCCGCCTGCGAGTACTGGCTTGGCGCCGCCTTGGGCCTGCAGGCCCGGGAGAAGCGAAGCACGGCGCTGGACGCGCTGCCGCGCATCGAGCAGGCTTTCCGGCGCGCCTCCGAGATGGATCCGGGGCTCGAGCAAGGGGGACCTTACCGGGCCCTGGCATTGCTTTACGCCCGCGCACCAGCATGGCCGGCCGGACCCGGAGATCCCGACCGCGCCATCGAAGAGGCGCGCCAGGCCCTGGAAATCGCTCCGGATTACCCTCCGAACCTGCTCGCTCTGGGAGAGACGCTCGCGAACCTCGAAGATACCGCGGGCGCGCGAGCCGCCTACACCCGGGCCCTCGAGCAGGCGCAGGAGCGGCTCCTCCGCGAAGACCCTGACGCCAAGGAATGGATCGAGGAAGCCCGCAAGGGCCTCGCCGGCAAATCGAGCACCCCATGAAGAAGGAGCCCCGATGCCTCGCCGATGGATGACGACCCTGATCCTGGCGGCGCTTCCCGCCATCCCCGTGCACGCAGGAGAAAGCCCGCGGCGTCAGGTTCGACTCATTCCCCTGCCCGCGGTCGCCCCGGCTTCGGCCGATTGGGTCCACCCCGAAGGGAAGACCCGCTGGGATTTCATCGCGGCGGCGGGGGGTAAATCCTCCGTGATGACCCTGGAATCGCGCGAAGGGGCGGTGAGCCGTCAGACCCGGCTCCCCGGAGCTCCCGAGCCGCGCGAAATCCTCTTCCAGGATTCAGGAGAAGCGGGGCAGGCGCTGGAATGGCTCTTTCCCGATCGCTTCCCGACCCGTCTCAGGATGGGGACACGGCGCTCGTTCGAACTGGAGGAGAAGGAAAAGAGGGGCGCTGCGCGGCTGGAGATAGGCACCGAGATCGTGGGCATCGGATGGCTGCATCTCCCATCACGCCCCTACGAAGTCGTCCTGCAGCGCTGCCTGCTGCAACGGACGGGAGCCGGCCCGGTGACCCGGGAGACCTTCTACCGCTGGATCAGCCCGCTCGCCGGCGTGGTCGCCGAATACCATCCCGACTCGCGCTCCGGCGAGCCTTCCGACAGCTACTTCCTGGATGCGACGCTGGACGGCGCCGCCACTCTGAAGATCTTTTCCGCGCAGATGTTCTCACTCCCCTTCGACGGTGTGGATTACGGCTGGGACGTCCCCGGGACCTGCACGAGCAGCGGCACCCCCTGCTCACTCGATTCCCAATGCGCCAGCGGCCAGGATTGCGTCAAGAACGTCGCGACGCTCACCACTCCCAGCTACGCCACCATGGGAGCGCTGATTGCCGCCGACACCTGGGATTTCTCCGGCAACAACGGCGGGACCGAGACCTCCGCCACGAACGTGCCGGTCAGCTCGGCGGAAACCTGCAATTTCGCGCAGTGCGGCTACACCGTTCCGGCCGGCGTCCTCGAGCGCCTCGACAAGAACTTCGCCACGCCGGCGAGCACCCTGAAGACGAACGACGTCGTCGAGATCGAGGTCCGCCCCGCCGACACGACGATCTGGGCGCGCGCCGGGTCGCAGAAGGAAGGGGTGAGCGGCAGCTTCGGCCAGGGGGAGAGCCGCTTCTGCTACACCACCTTCGGCGGCGTGACGCGCACGCCGGTGCCGCTGTACCGCTTCCCGCACCAGGACGTTCCGGGCGCCGACTTCTACATGCAGGCCGGCGATTCCTGGACCAGCGGCGTCTTCAACTGCGAGCAGAACATCTTCAACCAGCTCTGCGGCGCCTCGCAGTTCCTCGACAAGCTCTACTCCAAGTCCTGCTCGGGCCATACCGGCACCCAATCGGGCACCGTGATCAAGGGAGGCGTGGTGACGCTCCCCTCGGGGCACACCTTCAACGCCCTGCTGCTGCGGATCACCGCCGATTTCTGCGTCTACGCCGGATCCAGCTGCCTGTTCGCGGTGGACGACGTGCGCACCTTCAACTACCTCTGGCAGGTTCCTTACCTCGGGACGGCGGCGCGGCTGGAGTCGCTGCAGGTGGCTGCCGATGCCACCTCCTTCTCGCAGCTCGCCGAGACCGACATCCGCTTCGGGCTCTTTCCGCCGCGCACCATTCAGGTAACCGGTCAGACGCAGACCAGCATCTCGCTCTCCTGGGACCCGGGGCTCGACACGCACCGCATCAACGGCTACAAGGTTTACTGGGATACCGACTCGGGCAGCGGGTCCACCTATGCCTTCAACTCGCAAGCGAACCCCGGCCAGGCCTCGATCGTCGGGACCACCGCCACGATTACGGGGCTCGCGCCGGGCACCTCCTACTATCTGACCGTCACGTCGCTGTCGAACTTCACCGATCCGTCGACACTGGCGACGACCACCTACGAGAGTCTTCTCTACCCGACCCAGATCTCGGGGGACCCCGCCTTCGTCTATCCGGTGGAGGTGCAGGCGACGACGCAGCCTTCCGGGTGCGCCCCGACCGCCGAGGCGGGAAGCGTCACCGTCAACCCCACGGCGGTTCCCGGGGAGATCCAGATCTGCTGGGCGCCCCTCGCCGATCCCTGCCTGACCGGTTACCGGGTCCTGGGGAGCAACGACGCGCGCAACGACACCGGCTGGGGCACGGTCTCCGACTTGGCTTCAGGAACGACCTGCTGGACCGGCACACCGTCCCAGCTCTACTACCTGGTGGTCGCGAACGGAGCGGGCGGGACCGGTCCGTGGGGACACTACGGACATTGAGCCTTCCCGGCCGACCCGCCGCGCACGCGGCGCTCGCGACGATCGTCCTGCTTCTCGGTGCCGGGCTCTGCCTGGCGCAGACCGCCTCGGGCATCCTGCAGGGAAAGGTCACGGACACCTCCGGGTCGCCGGTGGCCAAGGCGGTGGTGCAGGCACGCTCCCTGGCGACGGGCGTCGTGCGCGTCGCCACAAGCGATGCGGCGGGCCGCTACCGGCTCGAGCTCCTCTCCCCCGGCAGCTGGATCGTCATGGCGCAGCTATCCGATGGCCGCTCCAGCGCGCCGAACGAAGCTTCGATCCACCTGCAGGAAGTGCTGACGCTCGACCTGCTCCTCGAGGCATCCCTGACCGAGCGGGTGCGGGTCGGCGCGCCTCCGCCCGAGGTCAACTTGTCGCGCAGCGGCGGAGAGCTGCACATCGGCGCCGAGGAGGTGGACAGCCTGCCGATCGCGGGACGCGTCGCCACCAACCTGGCGCTGCTCGACTCGGCGGTCCAGGCAACTCCTCCCGGGAACTTCTACGGCGAGCGCGGGTCGGTCTTCGTGGTGAACGGCCAGTCGGGCCGCTCCAACTCCTTTCTGGTGGACGGCGTGGACAACAACGACCGCACCAGCGGCACCACCCTGAACTCGGCCTTTTCCCAGCAGGTGATCGGCGAGTTCGTCTTCCTCACCAACCAGTACGCGCCGGAGTTCGGGCGGGCCAGCGGCGGCATCATGAACATCGTCACGCAGCGCGGCACCAACGAGTTCAAAGCCGGCGGCTTCATCCAGGGCTCCTTCGCCAGCCTCAACAGCCCGGGCGAGCTGGTTTCCGGACTTCCCAATCCCCAAGCCCAATCCGAGACGGGACATGGAGGGCAGGCAGGGTTTCATTTCGGCGGCGCCTTCCGCCCGGACCAGGCGTTCTATTACACGGCCTTCGAGCACCAGAGCTCCGACGACGTCGTTCCCTACACCGGCGTGGACCAGAACGGCGTGGCGGGAGGCTGGGCGCTGACTCCGAACCGCAACGACAGCCTATTTCTGAGGACCGACTTCAACTTGAGCGATGCCACGTTCCTCATGGTGCGGCTCTCCGGCAACCAGAGCGTCGTGAACAACGTCAATGTCGGAGGGATCACCACGCCGCAGGCGGGATTCCATCTGGAGGAAGACGACCTGCAGCTGGCGGCAAGCCTGACGATCGTCGCCTCGCCCGATCTGCTCAACGAGGAGCGGGTGCTGCTGTCGCACTCCACTTTCGCGCAGCGCGCCAATTCCGAGGTCTCGGGCGTGGAGCGCCCCTCCGGCATCTTCGGGGGGAACAACCTGCACACGCAGGACCGGGAGGAGTCGCTCATTCAGCTGGTGGACAATCTCACCTGGCGCCGCGGCCTGCACACGGCCAAGTTCGGCATCGACCTGAGCCGCTCGATCACCGACGTCGGTACGACCTTCAATTTCGACGGCAATTTCCTGTACAACACCGATGCCCCCTTCGAGCCGGGAGACTGCGGCGGAGTCTTCGCCAACCAGGTCAGCCGGCACTGCTCGCTCGATCCCTCCACCTCCTGCGTCGATGACGACGACTGCACCGGTAAGGGGTTCTGCCGCTACGATCCGATTGACTGCCCGGGACAGATCGGGGTGGACGACGACGGCGACGGGCAGATCGACGAGCCGAACCAGCTGGAGACCTACCCGACCGTGTTCACCTTGATCGAGGGTGAGCCGGCGGCCCGCCTCGACGACACCCGGCTGGCGCTGTTCGCACAGGATACCTGGCAGGCGCACCCGAAGCTGACTCTCAATTACGGCCTGCGCTACGATTTGAGCACCTTCCGCCTCCCCGCTTCGGCGAGCGTCCAGTCCTCCATTCCCAATGGCGGCGCTCCCATCGACAAAGGCAACATCGCTCCGCGCCTCGGGTTCACCTGGACGCCGCTTCCGGGGGGACGCCTCGTCGTGCGCGGCGGCGCCGGAATGTTCTACGACAAGCTGGTCCTCGGCTTTCCCGCGGTCGCGGCGATCACCTCCGGCACCCGGATCGGTTTGCTGTTCCCCCAGGGGCTGACCTTGGAGTTCACCGAGGACACCGTGGCCGAGCTGGGCATGGAGACAATCCGGCCCGAGCTCTTCTTCCCCGAGAGCCTCACCCTGCGCTTCTCCACCGGGACCACCCTGGACACGCCCTACGTGAACCAGTTCAATCTGGGAGCCGAGTGGGCGGTCGGTGAGCACGGCTCGATCGAGGCCGGCGCGGTCCGCGTCCTCGGCTACCATCAGGCCCTGATGCGCGACCTGAATCCGGTCATCGGCAGGACGGCCCAGGGGGTGCCGGAGCACGCGGATGGCACCGTGGGATCGATTGCGGCCATCGTGACGGAGGGAAGAAGCTGGTACTGGGGAATGGACCTCGCCTGGCGCTGGAGGAGCGAGGCGCTGCGCTATGCCGCGTCCTACACCCTGTCGCGCGCGGAGGACCTGGGTCCCGACCCGCTCAAGGGCGGCGTTTCTCTCCCGCCCGACTCCGACGACATCGCGGGAGAGCGCTCGCGCTCCGACGCCGACCGGCGCCACCGTTTCGTCTTCTCGGGACAGGCCCTCCTTCCCTGGTGGGACCTGAATGCTTCCGCCGTCCTGCAGGTGGCCTCCGGCACCGCTTTCAACGTGACCACGGGCCGGGACGAGAACCTCGACGGCTTCACCAACGATCGCCCGAAAGGAGTGCCCCGCAACTCGGGGGCCTCCACCGACCTCGACGCGGTCAACGCCGTGCGCGCCGCGGCCCTGCTGCCTCCCGTGACCCATCTCGACGAGCCGGTCTTCTTCCAGGTCGACCTGCGCATCGCCAAGCCGTTCCTGAGCTCCAAGGGAAGCGGCGGCGAGGCGTTCGTCCAGGTCTTCAACCTGATGGACCGCTATAACCCCGGCCCGATCGAGGGGCGCGCCGTCTCCTCCCACTTCGGCGAGGCGATCGGACAGGTCGGCCCGCCCCGCACCATCGAGCTCGGCGTCAGGCTCGATTTCTAGCCTTCCATGAAAAGAAGGAGCCCCGGAGCTCCGCAAGCTCCGGGGCCCTGACGACGCGGGCGCCATGGTGGGGCATCGTCACCATCGACCCGCGTCGCTGTAACGTCGCTAGCGCCCTCGTCTCGGCACGAGGCCGGATCCGGGCGCGGGGGCCGGCACCAGGCTGAGATCGACCGTCGGGATGGCGTACAGCGCCACCGGCGCCGCGGTCGTCCCGTGGTTGGTCACCTCCAGCCGGTAAGTTCCCGGCACGATCGCCAGAATCCACGCCACCTCCGGTCCAAGAGCGCGGTCGGAGGAAGCCACCGCCGCGCCGAGGGAATTCCTCACCGTGAGCAGGAGATCGGCTCCCCCGCCGTCGGCCACCGCCGTCAGCAGGATGGTGCCCGCCGGCGCCGTGAAGGGCATCGCGATGGTTCCCCCCGCCGGCACCGTGGCGTCGCTCGCGCTCGCCTTCTCGGAGTAGCGTGCCTGCGCCGAAGCCGACTGGCTCTCGGTGAACAGGAACCCTTCGACGTAGTCCATGTCGTGCTTCGAGTCGGCGTCGTCGTTCCTGACGTCGATGCGCAGCACGCTGTCGCCGGCGGGCACCGTGAAGGTCTCGCTGAACCCGAAGGTCAGGTCCTGCCTGCCGGAGCTGTCGGGATGAACGGGATCCGTTGCCGGCCGGTTGAAGTCGACCCGGCGGCTCTGGCCTCCCGCGCTCGCGTCGGCGCTGCCGCCACGCGGGCCGCGCGCGTAGATGACCGAGACGGTGCCGCCGTTGGCGCTGGAGATCGGCAGCTCCAGGAAGCTGTTGGGGCCGCCGTTGCGCACGCCGACGTTGCGGCAGTACTTGCCGAAGCGGCTGCGGGAGTCCTGGAGGTCGTGCCAGCCTCCCTTGCGGCTGACCGACGGGTCATCGCACGGAATCACGCGGGTGGCGCCGCCGCCTCCCGGATGGGTGACGACGAAGGCGGAGCGCGCCCGGCAGAACGATCCGTCGGGAGCGATCACGCTGACATCGTGCGGACCTTCCGGAGCATCGGTCGCGATGTCGATCTGCAAGGTGACGCGCGTCCCTCCGGGGTTCACCGTCGCGGAGCCTTCCTGCACGCCGTCGGCGCTGTCACCGTCCCGGCTGAACACCACCCCGGAGCCCGATGCGAAGCGGCTGCCGTCGAGGGTCACGCCCAGAGTTTGTCCCTGCTCTCCCGTCCCGGGTGAGATCGAGGTGATCTCGCAGGCGGGCGGAGGCGGCGCGCTGGAGCACTGGCCGGGAGATAGCAGGCTGGAGACATGGATGTCGTCCACGCCCCAGCCGATGCCACGCGTCCCATCGATCAGGAGCTGGAACGTGCCACCGAGACGGAAGCGGAGCCGCGCGTTGGGGAGGCTGGCCGCACCGAACTCCGCCTGCACGGCCGCCCCCAGATTCACCGCGACCTGGCTCATTGCGTCGGCGCGGCTTCCCGGAAGGGCGTCGCTGGACCCGACCCAGGCCGGCCTTCCCTTGATCGGGCTCATGGAGCCGGGATCGACGGCTCCGTTGTAGCCGCCCGTGGTGATGTAGGGCCCCAGATCGATCCAGGTCGATCCATCGGCGGAGATCTCGAGAACGCCGCCGCTCTGGTAGGCCTCCGCCGGATCGGCCAACGGGAACTGGGCGAAATCGAAGTTGTGGTAGAAGGTCAGCACGCTCGCCGAGGTCAGGCTCATCGGCGGCAGCGTGAGCCGGTCATCCTTGGGAGTGAGAAGCACGCCGGGCTGGTCGTCCAGGCTGACCCAGGCGTGCGTGAGGCTGTGCGATGTGGGATCGTTCTGCACCTCCCAGTTCCCCGCGTCGCGCGTGCTGAAGAAGGTATAGCCCGGCTCGGAGATAGGCTCCAGATCGTCGCTGAAATCGGGGCCCGGCGCCGGTAGGCCGAGGGGCGATCCGCTGCGTCGCGCCAGATTGTCGTCCTCGTTGCCGCCGCTGGCCGGTCCTCCACCGCTCGAGGTGGTGTCCTCGGCACGCACGATGTAGTGATAGGTCACTCCACTCGCCAGGCCCGCCTGGTCGCGGTAGGTCGTGCCGGTCACGCCGGCGGCGATGAGACTGTCCTCCCCCGGCAGGAACGCCGGATCGGTGCTGCGGTAGACGTTGTAGCGCACCCCGGCTCCTGGACAGCGGGCCGCGCCGGAGTCCCAGGCGAGGTCCAGCGTGCAGGTGGCGTTGGATGGCGCCGACACGCTGCGCAATCCGACAAAGAACGGCTCGCTGGTGCAGGTGCCGGTGGCCGCGGCGGTCGCCACGTTGCTGTCCGAAGAGGGGCAGCCGGAGGCGGGAATCGCCCGCACCACGTAGGCATAGCGCGTGCCGGCCGAGGCCTCATGGTCCAGGTAGCCGGTCTGGCTCCCCGGGACCGCGGCAACCTGCTCGTCGAACACCGCCGGCGTCGTTTCCCCCATGGCCTCACGGAAGATCCGGTACTCGGAAGGAGCGCCGCCGGCCGGCGGCTGCCAGGCGAGGGTGATCTGGTTGTCGCCGGTCGCGGCGGCGGTCAGGGAAGTCGGCGGAGCCGATTGCGGACAGCACGACTCGTCGAGCGACACGTCGTCGAGGTACCACCCGGGAAGGAAGTTCCCTTCCGGAGTCGAGGGAGGGATGGTGTTGGCCACGTCGTTGCCGAACAGGAAGCGGATCACGACCTGCGCCGATCCTTGCCCGGCCGGCACCAGGCCTCCGAGGAAGGCGCGCACCCGGCGCATCGGTCCGAGCACGCCCCCGGTGTAGGCCCGCCGCCCGAACAGCGGATTGGTGTTGGTGCCCGCCGAGGTCGCCGTCAGCTCGCCGGTGTAGCCGCCTTCATAGATGAGATTGCCCAGGTCCTGGAACGTCCCCACCGTCCCGGTGAGGGGATCCACCAGCGCCGCTTCCACCACGCCGCCGTCGAAGCCTCCTTCCGCCTGGAAGGTGTGGAAGAAGGTCAGGATTGTGGCGGGGGTGATGGCGGCCACGTCGCTGCGCAGCTCATAGCTCAGGTTGTTGGAGGCCGACACCGTCACGTTGTCGGCATTGTAGGTGTGCCACACGAAGGCGCCCGAATGGGGCGCCACCGATCCGGGAGCACCGTCCCTGAACCAGCCGCCGCGCTGCGGGATGAGGGGCACGGTCAATCCGCTCGAAGAGAAATGCGCGCTGCGCTGGTTGTCAGGCCCGGTCTCCGCGTCGTCGGTGAAGCCCTGGTTCACCAGCATGGCGCTGGTGACCAGTCCCGCCACGCGGGCGGTGTTGTCATCCTCGTTGCCGCCGTTGGCCGGCCCGCCATGCCCGGTGGTGGAGTCTTCCGCCCGGACCACGTAGTAGAAGAGCCGATCGGTGGCTCCCGGCTCGTCGGAGTACCCGCTTCCCGCCACGCCCGTGGCAATCCGGTTGGTCGGCCCCGGGACGAAGTCGGGCGTCGTGCTGCGATAGATGTTGTAGTGCACGCTCGGTCCACCGACACAGTTGGAGCTGGCGGGCGCCCATTCCAGCAACAGGTGCCGGCAATCGCCCGGATCGACGACGCGCGAGAGGTGTCCGAAGGTCGGATCGGCCACGCAGGGAAGCGCCACTCCCAGGGGCACGGCACCGACGGCGCGGCTCGCGGAGACGCAGTCGTCGTTGCGCAGCGCCCGCACCCGGTAGGTGTAGGCGACGCCTCCGTCCAGCCCCGTGTCGGTATAGCTCGTCCCCGTGATGCGCGCCACCTCCACGAAAGGAGCCGGGTCGGCCGGGGATCCGGCGCCGCGGCTGCTGCGCGAGATGACGTACTCGACAGCACCGTCGGGAGTGATGTTGAGCATCACGGAATTGATCCCGGCGGTGGCCGTGAAGGAGGGCGCCGCAAGAGGACCGCCCAACAGCTCGCAGCTCGCCACCGTGGCCGGGACGGTGAAATCCTCCACCGTCACCCCGGTCTCCCCTCCCGTGGAAGTCGCCAGCTCCCCGATTCCGCGGTTGGCGAAAGCGCGCCAGATGAGATCCTGGAACTCGCCTCCCAGGGCCCGATCGGCCGCCAGGATGGCGTCGCGCATGTCGACCATCGTCGGGTTGCAGGGTGCCAGCTTCATGGCGTCGGTGACGCGGAACAGGGCCGTGAAGGCGGCGTCCTCGATGGCGGCGCGATCGATGCGCGCCACGCTGCCGCTGCCGTCGGTGGTGCGTCCCTGCGCGTTGTGCACGTTGCTGGAGGCCTGGCCGGAAGGCAGCGAAAAGGTCGGGAAGATCGGGCCGCCAGGGAAGGCGCGGTTGTGATAGCGGTTGATCATCGCCTCGCGCATCTCCCAGAGCACGATGGTCCAGAACTCCCCGCCGTCGTGCACCTCGCATGGAATCAGGCTCGGGTTGCTCGGGGGACCCGAGCAGAGGAAGCCGTAGGTGAAATCGTCCGGTCCTTCGTTCATGGAGAATCGCCGGATGCCCGCCGCCGCGTCGTCGACGGCGTACTCCGCCACCGCCGGCTCGTCGGCGATGGTGGCGGCGTACCAGTCGCCCCATCCCTCGCCCATGCTGCCGCTCTCCCCCACCAGTCCCACCCCGAGGCAGTCGGTGTTGCCGGGACCGCCGACCAGGCGATTCGAAAGCCCGTGGGTGTATTCGTGGATGATCACGTCGGCGTCGAAGTCGCCGTCGCGGGTGGGGCCGCTGAACAGAAACATCTGCATGCGCGGATTGCTTCCGTCGGGCGGCGTCCCGAAATTGGCGTTGTCGGTGCCCGAGCCGTCCTGGGCGTCGGCGAACAGGTAGTCGTTCTCGGCGCCGCCGCGGCCGAAGTTGCTCTTTTGGAAGTTGCCGGCCGCCTCCGTGAAGCCGAGGTGGTAGAGGAAATCGTGGTACCAGTTGGTGATGTAGAACAGGTTCACGACGGCCGGATCGAGGTCGGGAGCCGCGCCCGCGAGCCTCTCGGGCGAGGCGACGCCCAGCGGCGGCTCGGCGGCGTAGGGGCCGTTCTGGCTGTAGTAGTTGTGATAGATGAACTGGGCGGTGGCGAAATCGCCGGTGGTCAGACCGTCGGCGCGGTGCCCGGCGGTGGCCTCGTCGTCATCGGCATGGTCGTCTTTGGCGTCGACGTTGTTGCCGATCGTCTGATAGTGCCCTCCCTGCAGGATGAACCATCCCTGGGGAGACTGGGGGGAAGTGGAGAGTGGCAGGGCGCTGGATCGCGTCGGAGCCCCCGCGTTGGGAAGCGGCAGGATCACCGCATCGAGTGTCGCGTTCTTCGGATCGCCGCCGTTGCTGTTGACCGGGAAGGTGTCGGCACCAAACAGCGGCGCGTTGGCGAAGCCGCGCTGCCTGCCGGTCGGATCGGTGGTGTAGGGATAGCGGCGGTTCAGGTCGCCGGTGCCGCGCACCGTCTCCAGAGGGCTCGTCGGGTAAACCCGCGCGCGCGGTGCGGCAGGGCTGCTCTCGGCCGGAGCCGAAGGCGACAGGGTGTCGCTGAAGAGATTCCTGCGGTGCAGGACCTTCCCGCTGGCGGCGTCGATCAGGAGGTCGTACCACTCACGCCCGTTCTTGTGCAGCGTCATCCGGTAGGCGAGACGCGGCGCGCCCAGCAGCGGATAGATCGCCTGTTCGACCCGCACCGGCTCGCGCAGGCTTCCCGCCTCGAAGATCACCGCCCCTTTCTCCTCGGCAATCTTGCGGGCCTTGAGGGTGACACCGATGCTGTCGGCAGCCAGCTCGGCTGCCTGCCCGGCAGTCAGGTGCGCGCGGGGCGGTCGGGTGGTCCCCGGAAAGAGATCGCCCTGGACGCCGACCACCTGGCCGCGGGGATTCAGGTGAACGCCGAGCACGGCGGGAAACACCGGGATTTCATCCACGGTCTGGGTGAAGAAAGCATGCGACATCCCATTGTGCTCGTCGGTGTAGGAGGCATCGAGGACCAGCGAGCTCACCTCGTCGGCCGCCAGGTTCCAGACCTCTCGATGATGCTCCACGAACCGTCGTGCCACCTCGGCCGGATTGGCCGCGTCGGGCGCCGACATCGGGCGGCGCGCGGCAAGACTGCGCGGCGTGCGGCTGAGAGCGTTATAGACGACCTGCAGCTTGCCCCCGCTCTCGCGCTCCAGCCGCTCCAATCCCGCCGCGGTCGCAGCAGCCGGAAGCGTTCCCGGTGCGAGATGCAGCTTGAGCCCGCCGGCGGCATCGAAGTCGGGCAGGGGACGATCCAGCGGCTTCAGCGCCCAGCTTGCCGTGATGGCGGCGAGCAGCGTGGCGGCCGCCGGCAGGAAACGGAAAGTCCCGCACAGTGTCTTCCTGGTCATGGTCGTATCGTCCTCGCGTCGAAGGGGGTTGACGGTCATTTCCGGGTTCCGAGGAAAGGCGCGCCTTCAGGGCTGACAGAGGCCCGCGGGGAAGACGTCTCCGGCCCGCCCTTGACTGCGGGTTCGGGGAGCTTCCCTGATGCGCGGGCCTCCGGCGCCGGCACCGGAGAGGGACTCGGTGCGGCAACCTCGACGATCTCGGTGTGGCCAGCCTCGGCGGGACTGAGAATTCCCAACGCTGCGCCGGGGGCGGGACCGGGGGATTGTTCGGGAATACGAATGCGTGACCGGGTACGACCAATGCGCTCCATGATGCCCTCCTGGAGTCGTTGCGTGCCGCCGTTGCGGTCGAGCACGTCGAACGGCGGTAACAGTGCTTGGAGGGGCTTGAACAATCCTTGAACTTGGCGCGGGAGGACCGCAAAACTGGCGCCCTAAGCGTAACGAGCGGCTTGCTTTACAGTTTTTTTGAAATTCTACGAGGGTTCTGCTTCCCTACCGGGTCCTGGAGCTGCGCGAGACGGGGAAAGCCGCCTTCCGGGGTGCGAGGGGAATCACGGAGGTAGAAGGCGGCAGCGAGGCGACGCGGCTGCCGCCGCGCTGATCGAGGAGATTCATGAGAAAGCCGGTTGCGGCCAGACGCGTGAGCGAGGCCGCGGGATCGAAGAAGGTGCCGCTCGAGGTGACGTGCACGTCGATCAGCCGCCGATCGCGCGCAACTCCTGCGTAGCCGCGCAGCGCCGGAGGGATCTGATCTTCATCGATCCATCCCAGGCTCTCCCCCGCGCGGGCGTCCGCCAGAGCCTCCCATCCCGCGGCGCGCACCAGCGCCACTGCAAAATCGAGACGGGTCACCTCATCGTGCGGCTTGAAGACATGGCCGTTCGGCGGCTCCATCAGGAGATGACGCGTGCGCACGCCGGCCACCGTCTCGACATAGGGGAAGGCCTCGTCGGACGGACCGACGTCGGCGAAGGATCCTGAGGAGGGGATTCTCTGGGGCAGTCCGCCGACCAGCGCCAGCGAGCGCGCCAGCTCCTCGCGGGTCAAAGACGACGCCGCCTCGAACAAACTGCCTCTTCCGGCCATCACCCCGCGGCTCACGGCACGCGTCACGCGGTCCCGGTCGGCGGCAGGAAGGGCCGCTACATCATCGTAGCCGGTGATCTCCGCCACGGCGCGCTCCTGGCGCATCTCGAAATTCTGGCCCAGCAGCCCGGTGCCTGCCTTGAAGCTGACCTCCGCGACGAGCGCCGGCGGCACCGCTCCCAGGAGCTGCGCCCCTTCGGTGCGACCGAACAGCGACAGCGCGTTGAGCGAGCGGGAGGCCGCCAGCTCGAACCCGTCGCCGT
>DASTZC010000091.1 GCA_035764505.1 Candidatus Polarisedimenticolia bacterium | reverse complement strand
CGGGGAGGAGGAGCGGCTGGGGTTGGCCGCGGCGGCGCGCGCCGCCTCGCGGCACTGGAGCGAGCCGCCGCGCCCTCCCGATTTCTTCGATGTGAAAGGCGCCGTCGAAACGGCGGCGCTTCTGGCGGGCGTGCGCGATCTCGAATGGAAGTCGGCCCAGCGCTCTTTCCTGCGCGACGGCAGCGGTGCGGACATTCTCGCGGGAAATCGGGCGCTCGGCTGGGCGGGCGCTCTGGCGCCGGCGCTCCTGGCGGCTTACGGATTGGAGGTGCCGGTCTTCGCGGCGGAAGTTTCTCTCCTGCAGCTGGGACTGGCGAGCCGCGAGGGGCCGGCCTTCAAGCATGCCCCGCGGTCTCGGACGCCGCCGGTCAGCCGCGACCTCTCGCTGCTGCTGGACGAGCGCTACGCCTGGGACGAGGTCGAAGCGGCGATCCGCGACGTCGAGGCCCCCGTCGCGTCGGTGCGGCTGTTCGATCGCTACACCGGCGCTCCGGTGCCGCCGGGCAAGGTCAGCCTGGCGGTGAACGTCCTCTTCTCCACTCCCGGGAGGACGATGCTGTCCGAAGAAGTCTCCGAGCACCTTGAACGAATCGTCCAACGTCTGCGCGAGCGGCTCGGCGCCGTGTTGCGCGGCCAATGAAGGAGGTGACCTTGGCCTCGGAACTGGAAGTCCTGGAATTCCTCGAGGAGCGGGTGCGCCGCGCCGCGGATCTGGTGCGCTCGCTGAAGCGTGAGAATCTTGATCTCAAGTCCCAGATCCAGGCGGCGGAGCAGCGGCACAAGCAGGCTCTGGATTCGATCGCGTCGCTGGAGGAGCAGCACCGGCGCGGCGACGAGGTCCGGCGCCAGCTGCAGCTCCTGCAGGAGGAGCGGCAGGAGATCCGCGGGCGCGTAACGCGCATGCTGGAGACCTTCGCCGCCATGGAGGAGATCCCCGCCTCCGGGCACCCGGACAACTGATCCTCGCGGCCGCCCGCGCGGCCCCGTTGGAGGAGAACTCATGGAAAAGATCGTGAACCTCGTGCCGGTGGAGATCTACGGCCAGATCTACAACCTGCGCGGCGAGGGAGACACGTCCTACATCACCGATCTGGCCGCCTTCGTCGACCGGAAGATGCGCGAAGTCTCCGATCACACGGCGACGGTCGATTCCCTCAAGGTCGCCATCCTCGCGGCCCTGAACATCGCCGACGAGCACTTTCAGACGAAGAACGCGGAAGTCGAGCACCACCAGGGAGTGACCGAGCGCCTGGAGCGGATGGTCGAGCTCCTGGACCGGGCCCTGCCCGCCAAGGGGAGCGCCTAAGCCCGAGGCGTTTCCCCCCAGAGGCAAGGAGCGCGCCGCGCTCCGCCGGGGAGGTTTGTGAACGTCATCGTCCTGATCGTCATCGCCGCTTCAGCCCTGCTGGCCGGGGGCGAGTACCTGTTCCACCGCAGCTTCATCCGCCGCCGCAAGGCGGAGGCCGAGGCGCGTGCCCGGGCGGTGGTGGACGACGCCGAGCGCCAGGCGGAGATCCGCCTCAAGGAGATCGAGCTGGAGGCGCGCGAGCGGTCCGACGCGGCGGAGGCCGCTTTCGAGCAGGAGTCGCGCAAGAAGCGGGCGGATCTCCAGACCGCGCGCCGGCAGATCGACGACCAGGAGCGGCTGCTGGAGCGCAAGGCCGCCTTGCTGTCGCAGAAGCAGAGCGAGATGGAAACGCGGGAGACCTCTCTCGGGGAGCGGGAAACACAGCTCGCCACCCGCCAGCAGGAGCTGCAGGCGCTGGTGGAGGAGCAGCGCTCGCGGCTGGAGAAGCTGGCCGGATTGTCGTCCCAGCAGGCGAAGCGCGAGCTGATGCGGGAGATGGAATCGCAGGCGCGCAGCGAGGCCGCCGTGATCCTGAAGCGGCTGGAGGAGGAGACGCGCGAGCGCTCCGAGGCCGAGGCGCGGCGCATCCTGTCGGCCGCCCTGCAGCGCGTCCCGGTGGGGCAGATGGTGGATCTCGCCTGCTCGCTGGTCACGCTTCCCAACGACGAGATGAAGGGACGGATCATCGGCCGCGAGGGACGCAACATCCGGGCGCTCGAGATGGCCACGGGAATCGATCTGATCGTGGACGACACCCCGGGCGCGATCCTCCTGTCGGGCTTCGATCCGCTGCGTCGCGAGATCGCCCGCCTGTCGATCGAGAGGCTGGTGGAGGACGGGCGGATCCACCCGGGACGCATCGAGGAGGTGGTCCAGAAGGTGCGCGAGGAGCTGGGCGAGATCGTCCTCCAGTCGGGTGAGACCGCCGCCTTCGAAATGGGGATCGTCTCCCTGCCGCCCGAGCTGGCGCGCCTCGTGGGCAGGATGCGCTACTTCATGATCGCCGGCTACAACCTGCTGCAGCTGTGCCGCGAGACCGCAACGCTGGCGGCCGCCATGGGCGCGGAGCTCGAGATCTCCGGAGATCTCGCCAAGCGGGCCGGACTGCTGCACGGCATCGGCTGGATGGATGACTCCGGCAGCGACACCCCCCCGATCCTGCTCTCCTCCGAGATGGCCCAGCGCCTGGGAGAATCGTCCGCGGTCGTGCAGGCCATCCGCGGCATGCATCCTACCGAGCCGGAATCGACGCTCGACGGAGTGCTCCTGAGAATGGCGCGCAAGATCGCGCTGTCAAGACCCGGGATGCGGCGCGAGAACCTCGACATCTGGATGTCCCGGATGCGCGACATGGAGCAGGTGGCGCTCGCCTTCCCCGGGGTGGCCCGCGCCTATGCCATGCGCTCCGGCAAGGAGCTGCGGGTGCTGGTGGAGACCGACAAGGTCAGCGACTCCGACGTCCTCTGGATTTCGCGGGACATCGCCGGGAGGATCGAGCGCGAGCTCCACTATCCCGGACAGGTCCGGGTGAACGTGATCCGCGAGACCCGCGCGGTCGATTTCGCCAAGTGAGCGCGTGAATCTCCTCTTCATCGGCGACGTGAACGGCCGGGCGGGCCGGAACCTGGTGCGCGAGCACCTGGACCGCCTCGTGGACCGCTACCGCGTCGACTACGCCGTCGCCAACGTGGAGAATGCCGCCGACGGCTTCGGGGTGACCCCGCCACTGGCGGACGAGCTCGAAGCGATGGGGTTGCACGTCATGACCTCCGGCAACCACATTTTCGACAAGGTCGAGATCCTCCCCTACTTCCAGGAGCATCCGAACCTGCTCCGCCCGCACAACTATCCGACCGGCGCCCCCGGCTCGGGGGTGCACCTGGGCACCACGCCGGGCGGCGTGCAGGTCGCGGTAGTCAACCTCATGGGACGGGTCTTCATGACGCCGCTGGACTGCCCGTTCCGCACGGCCGATCGCATCCTCGCGGAGATTGGCTCGCGCTGCCGCGTCGTGCTGGTCGATTTCCATGCCGAGGCGACCTCCGAGAAGGTGGCGCTGGGCTGGTACCTGGACGGCCGGGTGTCGGCCGTCGTCGGAACCCATACCCACGTGCAGACGGCCGACGAGAGGGTCCTGCCCGGCGGGACCGCCGTGATTACCGACGTGGGGATGACCGGGGCACGTGACTCGGTGATCGGCGTGGAGAAGGAGCTGGCGATCCGGCGCTTCCTGCAGCAGATGCCGGTGCGCTTCTCCTGCGCCCGCAAGAACCCCCGCTTGTGCGCCGTGCTGATCGACGTGGATGAAGCCACGGGACGCTCCCGCGGCATCCAGCGCATCGACTTGCCCGGCGCCGAATAAGGTCCAACGATGGAGCAGCTCCCGATCCAGCCGATCCAGCCCCTGCCGCACGTGCGCCGCGTCCACACCGTCTCCGAGGTGAACGCGCTGGCTCGCGATCTCCTGGAGTCCTCCTTCGCCGATCTCTGGGTGGAAGGAGAGATCTCCAATCTGCGCTCGCCCGGGTCGGGACACCTCTACTTCACGCTCAAGGACTCCGCCACGCAGGTGGCCGCCGTGCTCTTCCGCACCCAGGCGCTGGCGCTGAAATTCGAGCTGCAGGATCACCTGAAAGTGATCGTGCGCGCGCGCGTCAGCCTCTATGAGGCGCGCGGCACCTTCCAGATCATCTGCCAGGCCGTCGAGCCGGCCGGCAGGGGCTCCCTGCAGCTCGCCTTCGAGCAGCTCAAGCGCCGGCTCGAAGCGGAAGGGCTGTTCGATCCCGCGCGCAAGCGCCGCCTGCCTCTGCTGCCGCAGCGCATCGGCCTGATCACCTCCCCGAGCGGCGCGGCGCTGAGGGATTTCCTGCACGTCCTCGGAAAGCGCTTCGCCAACCTGCACGTGACCATTCATCCGGTGCGTGTGCAGGGGGACACCGCGGCGCGCGAGATCGCCGAGGCGATCCGGCGCATGAACGGCCGCGGCGGCTTCGACGTTCTGGTCGTCTGCCGCGGCGGCGGATCGCTGGAGGACCTCTGGTCCTTCAACGAGGAGCCGCTCGTGCGCGCGGTCGCGGCCTGTGCGCTGCCGATCATCTCGGCGGTCGGGCACGAGATCGATTTCACGCTGTGCGATTTCGCGGCCGACCTGCGCGCGGCCACCCCCTCGGCCGCGGCCGAGCAGGTCATCGCCGCCAAGCAGGAGCTCGAAGCGCGCCTGCGCTCGCTGCGGGCGCGCCTTTTCTCAGCCGTCCGCCTGGCGGCCTCCCGCCGGCGCGAGCGCGTGGGGCGGCTGGGCCGCAGCCGGGCCCTCTTCCTCGCCCGCGCGCGCCTGTCGGCGCTCTCGGAGCGGCTCGATGAAGCGCGTTCCAGGCTGAAGGAGAACCTGCGCGGCCAACTGGCGCTGCGGCGGCTGTCCGTCGACCGCTGCCGCGAATCGATCAACCCCAGGATCCTCTCGTCGCGCGCCGGCGAGGATCGCCGGCGGCTGTCGCATTGGATGCAGCTGGCGCGGCTCGGCATCCGGGCGGAGGTCGCCCGACGCCGGGAAGCCTGCCGGGCCGCCTGTGGAGTTCTGGATTCCCTGTCTCCCCTGGCCGTGCTGGATCGAGGCTACGCCTTGTGCCTCGATCCGCGCTCCGGCGGCCTGGTCACCGATTCCCGAGCGCTGCCCTCCGCAGGCGCCGTTGAGGTGCGCCTGCGCCGCGGCCGGCTCCAATGCGAGGTACGCGAGGCCATCCATGCCCAAGACGAGCAAGAAGGGAACTAAAGAGCCCCGCTTCGAAGAGGCCCTCTCGGGCCTGGAGACGATCGTCTCCCGGCTCGAAGCGGGCGAGCTTCCCCTCGATGATGCCTTGAAGCTCTTCGAGGAGGGGGTGCGCCTGGCGCGGGTGTGCGGCGCCCGGCTCGACGAAGCGGAGCGGCGCATCGAGATCCTCATGAAGGGGGCCGACGGCGAGCTGACCGTCCAGGAATTCGACGACGGCGAGACGGAGCTCTCGGACCCGAACGGCGAGGACCCGGGGGCCGATGGGGTCTGATCCCCGCGGCTTCGCGCATCGCCTCGCCGCCGAGCGCCGCATCATCGATGCCTCGCTGCGCCGGCGCCTGGCCACCTCGGGAAGCACTCCTGCCTCCCTGCGCCGCGCCATGCGCTACTCGATCTTCGCGGGCGGTAAGCGCGTGCGCCCCATCCTCGCCCGCATGGCGTGCCGCGCCGTGGGAGGCCGCGACGCCTGGGTCCTGCCGGCCTGCTGCGCCCTCGAGATGATCCACACCTACTCGCTGATCCATGACGATTTGCCCGCCATGGACGACGACGCCTGGCGCCGCGGCTTTCCGACGGCCCACGTCAAATTCGGCGAGGCGCTGGCCATTCTCTCGGGCGACGCGCTGCACACCCTCGCCTTCCGCATCCTGGCGGAGGAGCCGCCGGGCAAGCGACTGGCGGCGCGGCGCACGCGGGTGTTGTCGCTGGTGGCCCGCGCGGCGGGGGTGGAAGGGATGGTGGGAGGCCAGGTGCGGGATCTGGAGTCGGAAGGACGCACCGTCTCCCCCGCCGCCCTGGCGCGCATCCACCGCGGCAAGACCGGCGCCTTGATCACCGCGGCCGCCGCGGCGGGAGCGATTCTCGGAGGCGGCAATCCGGTGGAGGTTGCGGCACTGCGCCGTTTCGGCCAATCGCTGGGCCTGGCGTTCCAGATCGTCGACGACGTTCTGGACGAGGAAGGGACGCGACGGAATCTCGGCAAGTCCCCCGGAAAGGATCGGGCGCGCCGCAAGGCGACTTACCCGGCCCTGTTCGGCGTGGCGGCCTCCCGCGCCAAGGCACGCCGCGCCGTCGCGGCGGCCAAATCCTCCCTCCGACCCCTCGGATCCCGCGCCGACGGTCTCGCCGATCTCGCCGATTTCATCCTGGCACGGGATCGCTGAGAGCCATGCCGCAAGGCCGCATGGGCCGGACGCCACGCGAGAAGAAGCAGCGGCTGGACGTCCTGCTGGTCGAGCGCGGTCTGGCCGAGAGCCGCGAGCGCGCCCAGGCGCTCATCCTGGCGGGACGGGTCCGCGTGGGCGGCAGGACGGCCGCCAAGTCCGGAGAGCGGATCGACCCGTCCGATTCCCTGGAGGTGACCGGTCCCGATCATCCTTACGTGGGACGCGGGGGTCTCAAGCTCGCCGGTGCCCTGGATCGCTTCGGTGTCGATCCCGCGGGCCGAGTCTGCCTCGACGTAGGTGCTTCGACCGGAGGCTTCACCGACTGCCTGCTGCAGCGCGGCGCCCTCCGGGTGATCGCCCTGGATGTCGGCAGCGGGCAGCTGCACTATCGGCTGCGGCGCGACCCGAGGGTCCTGGTGCTCGAGGGGAGAAACGCCCGGCACCTCCTCCCCGCCGACCTGCCCGAAGCGGTGTCGCTCGCTGCCGTGGACGTCTCCTTCATCTCGCTGCGGCTGATCCTGCCGCGTCTTCCCGCCCTGCTCGATCGCCGCGCCGATCTCCTCACCCTGGTGAAGCCGCAATTCGAGGTCACCCGCCGCGAGGTCGGCAAGGGCGGAATCGTGCGCGATTCCGGTTTGCACCGCCGGGTGATCCATGAAATCCTCTCCTGCGCCGCGGCGCTGACGCTGCGGATCGCCGGCGTGTGCGTCTCGCCGGTTCCGGGAAGCGAAGGCAACCGGGAGTTCTTCCTCCATTGCCGAAACTTCGGAGAAGACACATCGCCCGGCGCTCTCGAGGCACAGATCGAGGAGGCCCTCCGCCCTTGAGCCTCTCTTCGGAATTCGACGTGGTGGGTCTGGTCGCCAAGCCCGACGCCTCCAACTCGCGGCAGATCCTGCGCCGCCTGGCCGCGCTGCTGAAACGGCGCGGCATCCGCTACCTCGCCGATCCCGAGACCGCCCGCCTGCTGGGCCAGAAGACCGTGGCCCGCGCTCTGCCGGCGCTCAGCCGGGCGGTCAAGCTGCTGGTGGTGCTGGGCGGCGACGGAACGCTGCTGGGAGTGGCGCGCCGCATGAGCGAGCACCCGGTGCCGATCCTGGGAGTGAATCTCGGACAGCTCGGGTTCCTGACCGAGACGGCCCAGGAGGAGCTGGAGACATTCTTCGCGCGGGTCCTGGAGGGCAAGTTCTCGGTCGAGGAGCGCATGATGCTCCACGTCCAGGTGCTGCGCGGCCGGCGCGTCCTGGCCGAATCGCGCTCGCTCAACGACGCGGTGATCAGCAAGAGCGCCATCGCGCGCATCCTGGAGCTCAACGTGCGCATCGACGGCCGCTTCGTGGCGGTGTATCACGCCGACGGGATCATCGTGGCGACGCCCACAGGTTCGACCGCCTACTCGCTGTCCGCCGGGGGGCCCATCGTGCACCCCGCGATGCGGGCCTTCTGCATCACCCCGATCTGCCCGCATGCCCTGACCAACCGTCCCCTGGTGGTGCCCGATTCGGTCACCATTCAGGTGACCCTGGAGTCGGCCTCGCGCGACGCGACCTGTACCCTCGACGGCCAGGTGGGACTGCCGGTGCGCGCCGGCGACCGCCTGCGCATCCGCCGCAGCGCCACCGGGCTCACCCTGATCGTGCCGCCGGAGCGCAACTACTTCGATGTCCTGCGCAAGAAGCTGCGCTGGGGAGCGCGCTAATCGGGTCGGGGCGGTGCGGTTCTCGGGGGTTTACTTGCTGCTGGAGGCGGGTGCGGCTGGGGCGCCGGAGACCATGACCTTGGCTCCGTACTTGTCGACCATGGCCGCGTCGATCTCTGCCAGGGTCTTCTTCTCCTCGGCAAGTCGGTTGAGGGTCGCCTTCATCTCGTTCGAGCCTTTGTCGCGCGTGCAGATGCACTTGCCGAGCGTATCGGCGCACTCACCGCAAAGGCAGTTGTAGCGATCGGCGATGATCGCCGCTTTGGCGTTCAGAAGGACCGGCGATCCCTGGATCAGGGCGTCGGGCGACCCCTGCTGGATGGCCGGAGATGCCACGGGCGAAGGAGGCGCCGACCGGCGGAGGAGAAGGAAGCCGGCCACCCCCGCCACCAGGACGACCAGCACCAGCACCCACAGCCGAGGCTTCGTGGTCTTGGGGGCGGTTGGCTCGATTTCAGGCTCCATGCGTTCTCCCAGAGGCGGCGTTATTATAGGAAACGTCCTGGGGCGAGTCAAAGACGGGAAGGGAGCGTGCGGACATGATAGATCGCATCCAGTCGGACCTGAAGCAGGCGATGAAATCGGGCGACAAGACCACTCTTTCCGTGCTGCGCATGCTGTTGTCCTCGCTGAAGTATGCCGCGATCGATCAGAAGCGCGATCTGGACGAGACGGAAGCCGCGGCGGTCATCCAGCGGGCCATCCGGAGCCGCAAGGAGTCGATCGAGGCGTTCCGCGCCGGAGGACGCGCCGATCTCGCCGAGCAGGAGACCCGGGAGCTGGCGGTCCTGGAGCGTTACCTTCCGGCCCAGATGGAGGGGGCGGAGCTGGAGCGGGTGGTGGACGAGCTTTTGGCGGCGACCGGCATCACCGAGAAGAAGGACCTGGGCCGGGCGATGAAGGAGTTCATGGCTCGCCACAAGGGAAAGGCGGATGGGAAAGCGGTCAATGCCCTCATCGCCTCCCGGCTGCGATGACCGGCCGCGTCGGGTTGAAAGCCGCCACGCCGGCCGCTATACTGCGGATTCGACTGGCTTTCTCCGTGTAACGAGGGTCTCGTCTGTTGCGGATCCCCCTCCTCTCGAAAGTCTCGCTCCTTGCGTTGGCTCTGATTCTCCCGGCGGCTCTGGCCATCTCGGCCTGCGGCAACGGGAATGACAACAGCACCGACCTGGCCCCGATGATCAAGGTCCAGCCCATAGAGCTGGTCCCCCCCTTCCCCCTGCAGAGCGACAAGGTGGTGTTCTTCAACAAACTCTCCCCCGCCGGGGATACCTTCAGCCTCGACGTGGCCGTCCACGACGACACCGGGACGCTGGACTTGGACGACATCGACATCGTCCTACGCTATGACACTACGTTCATGCAGCTGGTGGATATCCGGTCCGAAACGCTTTTCGGCAGTTGCGGAGCCGTCAACACGGCCTGCAATCGCACGAGCCCGGTCTGCGTCAACAACCAGGCCTCAGCAAATGGCGGGGGCGAACGGTTCTGCCGCAGCAACGGCAGCACCCCCTGCTTGAAGGACACCGACTGCACTGCCACCGGCGACTCCTGCGGCGATTTCGGACGCCTGCAGGCGGCGTTTGCCGTCATCACGGGACCGAAGACCTGCTCGAACGACTCCACCCACTCGTGCACCCAGGGATCCGACTGCCACCTGTGCACCTCCGACGTCTCCATTCCGTGCGCCAACAACGCCCAGTGCACCGGGACCTGCGTCTCCTCCGTCTGCTCCGGCGGGGGGCACGCCGGCGATCCCTGCATCGCAAACATTGACTGCTTCGACACGTGCAACGTCAGCGCCACCTGCAACGGCTGCCCGTCGAAGGTCGTGAGCGGCACGCAATCCATCGTGAATCTACGGTTTCGGGTCATCGACACCGGCAGAAGTGAGCTGCGCTTGGTGACCTCCGGGAGCAGCCAGGCCGTCGCCTCGTTCCTCCGCAAGGACACACTGGACATCGGCGGCGTGCAGTTCTGGCCGGACGTCGACGCCAGCGATGTCACCGACATTGATAACAGCACCATCCTGATCGAGGCAACGAAGTAATCCGGCGCCTGCGCGCGCCCGTGGGAAGGGGGAATCCATGGAGGAGAAGGTCGTCGCCCATTACAAGGACGGGAAGACGCTGCGCGGGCTGACCCATGATTTCCAGCCCGAGGCCGAATCGTTCCACCTGCTGCCGAGCGAAGGCGGCGGCATGCCGTCCACCGTACGCGTGGAGGATCTCAAGGCGCTGTTCTACGTCAAGGAGTGGGGAGCCGCGCGCCGCTCCGTGGAGCGCGCCCGCAAGTTCGCGCGCGACTCCGCGCTTGGGAAGAAGACGGTCGTCGAGTTCAAGGACGGCGAGAAGATCTGGGGCTATTCCGAAGGGTACAGCAAGGAGCGCCAGGGCTTTGTCTTCTACCCGGCGGATCCGGCAGAGAACAACGTGCGGGTCTATGTCGTCAACAGCGCGGTCAGGGACATCCGCTTCGAGGACTGATCATTTCTCGTGCTCGCGGATGTAGCGCAGCACGACATCGTCCAGCGTGTCGTCCTTCTGGATGCGCTCCTCAAGATTTTCCCAGCCCATGTAGTCCTCGAGGGCCTTGCGCGTGGCGGCGTCGTACCTGCCGCTGACCTGGCCCCGATAGAAGCCGCGCCGGATCAGCATCCGCTGCAGCTCCTCGGCCAGCGGTGCGTCGATCTTGTGGACACGGCTGCGATCGGTCCTGCCGAAGTAGAGATGATGCACTCCCAGAAGGCGGCGCAGCTCGACGACCGGATCCGGATTGTCGTCCACCCTGAGATCCACCCAGCGATCCCCCTTGCCGCCGTAGCCCGCGCCCTTGCGCACGACCAGCAGGGCGGCCGACTCGCGCCCGCGTTTGTCGCCTCCGGCAGCCTGCCCGGCCTCCAGCGCCGTCACCAGGCGATCGGGAAGATCGCCCGTGGAACCCTCGAAGGCGCGCGCCATCGCGTCCACCGTGGCGGCGCTCACCAGGATGTTTCCCTGAACGGCATAGTTCTTTCCGGTTTTGCCACCGGCCCAGGGAAAGCAGTTCTTACCGGTGTGGGTCGCCGCGCCCCCTTTCGCATCCACCATTCCCACCTGCCTCTCCTCCCGCTGCGCGTCGGCGGCGAGCACCTTGGCGAGCGCCGCGCCGGCGCTCGCGCCCCCCGCCATCAAAGCCAGGCCTTCCTCACCGAAGGATAAATTGGCGGCCGCCTGCGTGGCGACCGCTCCGACCCCCGCCTTCGCCCAGGGGACGCCGTTGCCGACGGCCGGGAATTTCGAGGTGACCGCCACGCCGAGATCCCCGGTCGCGGGATCGAAGGCCACAATCGAAAAGGTCGCGATGATGTCGCGATGACGCTCCGTCGGGGAGAGCGCGGAATCCTGCGACACCGCCACCATGGCGGCGATGACCGCCGTGGCCATTGTCCGGAGAAGCCTCGCCTTGTTCATCGAATCTTCCTCCCCACGTGAGCCTCCTGTGCCGCGCGTCGCGCCGATCGCAGCCGCGCCGCGAAATTGTTACCGGCGTCTCCAAAGCCTGTCAAACCCATGACGATTCCTTGCTCGATGATCTCGCGGAACCTATATTCCACCGGTCTTTCGACCATTCGCAAGGAGGACCGCATCATGAAAAGGATCCTGCTCGTCGCCGCCGCCGTTCTCGGACTGGCCGGATCACCGCTGCGCGCCGCGGTGGCTTTCGACGTGGCGCTCGGCATGAATGTCAACGAGGACACGCGCATCTTCCTGAACGTCACCAACCAGACCTGGAGACCGGCGGTGCCGGCCACCGTGCTGCAGCGCTGCCCCGATCCCGAGGATGACTTTCCGGTGATCGCATTCCTCGCGTATCACTCGCATCGCAGCCCGACGTTCATCCTGAACCTTCGGCGCGAGGGGTACACCTGGTCGGACATCTTCTTCCAGGTCAACGTGAGCCCGTCGGTGCTGTTCGTGTCGATGGATCGCGATCCCGGGCCGCCCTACGGCAAGGCCTGGGGATACTGGCAGAAGCATTACCGTCCCGGCACGCGGGTGCGCTATCGCTTCGCCGATCGCGACGTGGTCGGACTGGTGAAGGTGCAGACCGCGGCGCGGCATTTCGGAACGAGTCCCTTCTCGGTGGTCGAGGCCCAGCGCGGCGGGCGGCGCCCCGAAGCCTTCACGGCTCAGCGCTGGAAGGAGAAGAACGGCCGCCCCTCCTGGACCCAGGCGCCCGGCAAGGGAGCCGAGGCCGGAGGTGCGGAGAGGCCCCACTCGGAAGGATCCTCCGGGAAGAAAGAAAACGGGGCTTCCCACGGCAAGGGGAACGGCAAGGGGAAGGGGCAGCGCGGCTAGCCGGCGTCGCCACGGCAACGCAGCGCGGGGAGGCTTTCACCTCCCCGCGCTTTTTATTTTTCCTGCCGCCGCGGAGCGGCTCAGGCGATCGGCGGTGAGGCGATTCCCTCCACAAGAACCATGCGGGTGCGCGCCGTCCGGTGGCGCAAATCGCGGGCTGGACGGTACTCGCTGCTGCACCACCAGGCGCGCGCGGCGGCCGCGTCGGGGAACTCCAGGATCACCACCCGCTGCAAGGGCCACTCCCCTTCCAGCATCTCGATGGGACCGCCGCGCACCAGGTAGCGGCCGCCGTGCGCGTGGATCGAGCGGGGCGCCATCTTCTTGTATTCCTCGTAGCCGTTCGGCTCGCTGACCTCAACCTCCACCATGACGTAGGCCGGCATCGATCTCCTCCCGCGTGCGGGCCGATCCCGCCGCTTCGCCGCGCCCGGAAACATCGCAACAGCCTCCGGAGCGCAAGGTTTGACACCATGAAGAACGCGCGGCTATTATCCGAAAAAATCAGCTTGCATGCTGCGAATAAGGAGAGCTCATGGGCTTCGCCACCGACGCCATCCACGCGGGACAGGAGCCGGATCCCGCGACGGGTGCCATCATGACCCCGATCTATCAGACCTCCACCTACGTCCTGGAAGCCCTGGGCAAGACGAAAGGGTTCGACTATGCGCGCACCATCAATCCCACGCGGCTGGCGCTCGAGCGCAACCTGGCTGCCCTGGAGCGCGGCACGATGGGGCACTGCTTCGCCTCGGGAATGGCCGCGATCTCCGCCGTCATGACGCTGGTCGGCAAAGGGGATCATGTCATCGTCTCGAACATGACCTACGGCGGGACGTTCCGCCTGTTCGAGCGCGTGCTGCGCGGCTACGGCCTGGAGTTCACCTACGTCGATACCGCCGACCTGGAAGCGGTGGATCGGTGCGTCAAGCCTTCCACCCGGATGCTCTACATCGAGACGCCCACCAACCCGCTGATGGGACTCACCGATCTCGCGGCCGCAGCCGAACTGGCAAAGCGGCGATCCCTGATCTCGGTCGTGGACAACACGTTTCTGTCGCCTTTCTTCCAGCGCCCGCTGGAGCTGGGCATCGATCTGGTCGTACACAGCACGACGAAATTCCTCAACGGCCACTCCGACAGCGTGGGAGGATGCGTCGTCACGACACGCCCGGAGCACGCCGAGCGGATCGGCTTCGTGCAGAACGCGGTCGGGGCCATCCTGTCGCCGTTCGATTCGTGGCTCGTGCTGCGGGGCGTCAAGACGCTGCCGCTGCGGATGGAGCGGCACGATGCGAACGGCCGCGCCATCGCCGAGTTCCTGTCCTCGAGCCCCAAGGTGAAGCGCGTGCTCTATCCGGGACTGCCCACGCATCCTCAGCATGCGCTGGCCCGCCGCCAGTGCAGCGGGTTCGGCGGCATGATCTCCTTCGACGTGGGATCCTACGACGCGGCGAAGCGCCTGCTCGACCGCTTGAAATTGTGCGCGCTTGCCGAGAGCCTGGGAGGTGTGGAAACGCTCATCTGTCACCCGGCCTCGATGACGCATGCCTCGATTCCGCAGGCGGAGCGCGAGAAGCAGGGGTTCACCGAAGGTCTGGTGAGGATCTCGGTGGGTGTTGAGGATGTGGAGGACATCCGGGACGACCTGCAGGCGGGACTTCAGGAAGTCTGAGGCGGCCGTTCAGAAACGCTCGCGGCCCCCCTTGACCGACGAGCCGATCCAGTTCAGGACGTTCTTCTCACCATCGTCGATCTTCACCGCCAGAACTTCCGGGAGCTCGTAGGAATGGAGCTCCTTGATCATCTTCTTGAGCTCTTCGAGCTGCGGCGAGGTGGTCTTGATGAACAGCATGTTCTCCACCTCGTTCCAGATCTTTCCCTTCCATCGATAGATGGACCGGATCGCGGGCACCACGTTCACGCAGGCGGCGAGCTCGTGCTCCACCAGCGCCTGGGCGATCATCATGGCTTCCTTTTCCGAGGACGCGGTGGACAGAACCAGAATGGCGTCGTTTTCCATGAGTTCGGCTTCTCCCCCGATGGCGTGCCAAGTCGTCGGAAGTATAGTGCCCGAGGGGGTGGCTGTCAAGGCGCGGATCGCTCACAAATCATTCGCTTGTCAGGAGTTCCTGCCTGTGTTATAGTCCCCGCCGGTCCGTCAGAACGGTCCGTTCTGCGGTCCTTTGATGCGGATGGCGGAGAGACATCCAGCGCATGCCCACCCCACCCATCGCCTTCGGAGCATCCGGCTGGCGAGGGATTCTCGGCGATGATTTCACTTTCAGCAACGTGCGCCGCGTGACGCGGGCCGTGGCGCGCTGCTTTCGCGCCGCCGCTGCGCCCAAATCCCCGCGCGTCTTCATCGGCTACGACACCCGCTTTCTCTCCGAGCATTTTTCCCGTGAAGTCGCCTCCGTGCTCCACGCCGAAGGCGTCAGGCCCGTTCTCTCCGCCGGCTTCGTGCCGACTCCGGCAGTTTCGCACGCGGTGCTCCACGGCCGCTTCGACGGCGCCATCCATCTGACCGGCGGGCACCAGACCTCGGAGTACCATGGCATGAAGATCGCGGTGCGCGACGGCCTGCCCGCCCCCCCGGAAATGATGCGCAGTGTCGAGGCCATCCTGCGCGAGAACCCCGACCCGTCGCCTGCGCCGCCTCTCGATCCGAGCCGCGTCAAACAAATCGATGCGGCCCCCGAGTATCGCAAGGCCGTGAGACGCCACTTCCGGCCGCGGGTTCTGGCTCGCGGGCGGCTGAAGCTCGTGTGGGATTCCGGGCATGGAGCGGGAGGCGATCACCTGCCCGCCCTGGTGGGCGCCGCAGCCCGGGTCAGCTCCATCAGGACGGGGCGCGACGTGACCTTCGGCGGGCTGCTGCCCGATTGCAGCGAGCGCCACCTGGCACCGCTGATCGAGGAGGTGCGGCGCCGCGGCGCCCATTTGGGCCTGGCCACCGACGGCGACGCCGACCGCTTCGGAGTCGTCGACCGGGGCGGGCGCTTCGTGCCGGCCAACTTCCTGCTGCCTCTGCTGGCGGATTACCTGCTCGAGACCCGCCGACCGGGCTCCGGCATCGCGCGCAGCGTCGCCACGACCCGTCTCCTGGATGATGTCGCGGCCCTGCACGGCGTCTCGATCTTCGAGACTCCTGTGGGATCGCAGGAAGCCCGGCCGCTGCTTTCCAGCGGCCGCGCGTTTCTGGCCTGCGAGGAGAGCGCCGGCATGACTTTGCGCGGACACGTCCCGGAGAACGACGGTTTGCTGGCCGGCTGCCTGATCGCCGAGATGGTGGCCTTCCGCCGCAAGCCCCTGCACCATCAGATCCAGGACCTGTTTCGCCGCATTCCGCAGCGCGTGTCGAGGCGAGAGGACTATCGGCTCGATTCGGAGCAGATCGAAGAGCTGCGCCTGCGCCTGGAGAATCCTCCGGAGTCGCTGGCGGGCCGCAAGGTGGCCCGCATCGAGCGGCACGATGGTCCGCTGCTGATCTTCCAGGACGGCTCCTGGTTTTTCGCGCGCCTCTCGGGGACCGAGCCGGTGGCGCGCTGTTACGCGGAGGCCCGCAGCCCCCGGGACCTCGCCCGTCTTCTGGACGCCGGCAGGGCGCTCATCCAGGCGCGCTGAGCCTTCCAGGGCCCACGTACTCGAGAGGTGGAAAGTTGGCGAAGATCGAGACCCTGCTGGCCCGTGAGATTCTCGACTCCCGGGGCAATCCGACGCTCGAGGTAGAAGCCGTCCTCTCCGACGGTTCGCGCGGCCGCGCCGCCGTCCCGTCGGGAGCATCGACCGGCTCGCGTGAGGCCCTGGAGCTGCGAGACGGCGAGAAGGAACGCTACCTTGGAAAAGGCGTCCTCACGGCGGCGCGCAACGTCACGGCCACTCTGCTGCCCGCCTTGAAAGGGATGGAGGCCGCCGATCAGGCCGGCGTGGATCGAAAAATGATCCAGATCGACGGCAGCGAAACGAAATCCCGCCTCGGCGCCAACGCCCTGCTCGGCGTGTCGCTGGCGGTGGCGCGCGCCGCGGCCGCGGCCGCGGGGCTGCCCTTGTACCGCCACCTGGGAGGCGATGCGGCCGTCGAGCTCCCGGTACCGATGCTGAACATCGTCAACGGCGGCGTTCATGCCGACAACAACCTCGATATCCAGGAGTTCATGATCGCCCCCGCCGGGGCACCCTCGTTCCGGGAGGGGCTCCGCATGGCGGCCGAGATCTATCAGCGGCTCAAATCCGTTCTCAAGAGCAAGGGCCTGTCGACTGCGGTGGGCGACGAAGGGGGCTTCGCTCCGCGCTTCGCCTCGCACTCCGAGGCCTTGGATTGCATCCTCGAGGCCGGCGGCGCGGCCGGGTACCGGCCCGGCAAGGACTTCGTCCTCTGCCTGGACGCGGCGGCTTCCGAGTTTTTTCGCGACGGCCGCTATGTCCTCGAAGCGGAGTCTCCGCCGGAACGCTCGTCGCGCGACATGGTGGCTTTCTACGCCGACCTGGCGGCGCGCTACCCGATTGTCAGCATCGAGGACGGGCTGGCGGAGGGGGATTGGGACGGCTGGTCGGAGCTCACGCGCGAGCTGGGAAGCGGACTCCAGCTGGTGGGTGACGACCTCTTCGTGACCAACCCGGCGATCCTGCGGGAGGGAATCCGGAAGAAGGTGGCCAACGCCATCCTGATCAAGCTGAACCAGATCGGCACGCTCACCGAGACCCGGGACGCCATCGACCTGGCGCGCGGCTCCGGCTATGCTTGCGTGGTTTCGCACCGATCCGGCGAGACGGAGGACACGACGATTGCCGACCTTGCGGTGGCTTTGAATCTGGGACAGATTAAGACGGGCGCCCCGGCCCGCTCCGAGAGGGTGGCCAAGTACAACCGGCTCCTGCGCATCGAGGAGGAACTCGGGACCCGCGCCCGCTATCGCGGCCTTGCCGTGTACACCCGTTCCTCGGGAGGGGCTTGATGCGCCGGACCGCCGCCGCGCCGCCGGTTTCCTTCAAGCGACGTCTTTTCCTCACGCTGTCGGTCTGCGCCGTTCTGGCGATGGCGGGCCGGGCATTAATCGGGGATCGCGGGTTGTTCGAGGTCTGGAGGAAGAAAGGCACCCACCGCAAGCTTGCCGCGGAGGTCGAGACCCTGCGTCAGGAAAACCTGGTCTTGAAGCGGGAGATCCAGGCGCTGCGCTCCGATCCCGCCGCCATCGAGCGCCTGGCCCGGGAGGAGCTGGGGTTCTCTCGGCCGGGCGAGATCAACTTCGTCTTCCGGGAAGACGAAGCTCCCCGCCTGGACGCCAACGCGTCGCGCTAGTCCCTTCTTACTACTCGTGGTTCGAGTCGCCTGCGGAGCCCGTCGGCGGCGTCCCCGTGTCCACCACCGCTCTCTTGCGCTGGATCAGGCTCGAGGCGGAAGGAGTGAACGCGCCGCCTCCGGTCTGGGTCGACCCGCCGCTGACGGCGAGGTCGTAGGAGCCGTAGATCCCGAAGCCGGGGCCATGGATCGACTTCACGTAGTAGGTCCCGGTGACCGGAGCGGTGAAGGTGATGAGCGATGACTTGTCCTGCAGATTGCGATCATCGTTGGAAAAGAGCGCGCTGGTGCCGTCGGTGGCATACAGGACCAGCGACGTGTTGGCATCGCCGATCAGCTGCGTCGTCTCGATGGTGTAGGACTGTCCCGCGATCCCGTCGAAATTGAAGTAATCGGTGTCCACGGTTCCCGCGCCGTTCCCCTGGTCCTTGAAGTAGCTGGAGTGCATGGGAATGCCGTTGGGAACGACCGGCTTGGCGGCGGTGAAGACCTCGTTGGGCTCCGAGGAGTCGTTGACGAACTCCAGACCATGCTGCAGGAAAACCGAGACCATGCCCGAGGCCAGCCCTTCCGTGCGGATGAACCAGCCGTCCCAGAAGTCCTCGACGCTCTTGTTGGCCGCCGAGGGCAGGTAGTTCCGCATCACGTCCCAGATCTGCGCATCGGCGGAGGCGAGGGGATCCCAGGCTTCGTCGAGACCCGGGGAATCGTCCACCGTGGTGGCCGAGTCACCGATATCCCACAGAGCCGCATAAACCGTCACCTCGCTGCTGCTGCCGGTGCAGCTGAAAGGCTGCTCGTCCTCGACGTCGAAGTAGAAGTCGAGGTTGCCCGCGCCCGGGGCGCCGTTCATTTTGACGTAGAGCTGCGGGCGGGGAAGGTTGAAATGCCGGCGGACCGTCTGCCCGAAGTAGGTGGCGAATCCCTCGTCGAAGGCGAGACGGATGTCCTGCTTGCAGTTCGTCAGATGGTGTACGCCGCCGGGATTGTCGCTGGCCGAGAAGTTGGCCACCGCGTAATGGCCCGTCTCGTGCTGGATGACGGTGTCGTTGAAGGGCGAATTGTCCGCCACCTTGATGGTGTTGGCGCCGATATACTGGTTCACGGTCACGAAGCCGAACTCTTCCCACTGCAGCTTCAGCGCCATGGTGGAGCCCGGACGGCTGCCGTTGAGGAAAGCCAGGTAGTCGATGGTGTTCAGCGCGACGTCCCAGATGTTGAATGCTTCGGCCCCCGCGCCGACGACCGCCGTGAAGTTCCCGGCATTCAAGTCCTGGTTGGGCTGGTGGGAAAGGAAAAACGGCGTCGAGACGGCGTAGTTCGCGGTCTGCCCGGCCACGTTGGTGACCTGCAGGAAAAGATCCGATACGCCCGACGTCGTGATCACCCGGACCAGGATGTCCCGCACCGTCGTGTCGTTGAGCACCGGCACGGAATAGCTCCCGTTGGCGTCGGTGAACCCGGTGGCCAGCAGATTGCTGCCCGAGCCCTGCTTGTAGCGCACCTCCACCTTCGCGAAGCGGATGGGCAGAGCGGGCGTCAGTCCGGTGAACCCGTTGATGTCGAACTCCCGATCCTGGTACTTGAACGAGCCCGTCGCGGTCCAGTTGAAGGCCAGGGCGGAGTCAGCCGCCAGCACCGAGGCGAGCAGAACTAGACCCCCCAGGATTGCTTTGGTGACCTTCAATTTGGGCTCCCGTGCGAAGAAGCGGAGAGTATTAAGCTACGTTTACACCAACCGCGGGAAGGCCGTCAAGCTAATTCGCAGCGCGGGCCGGCTTGAGGGTTCCGCGCCTTGACACTCCCCTTTGGCGGCGCCTATAATCCCGCCCACTTCGACAGCGACGCGGGGTGGAGCAGCCTGGTAGCTCGTTGGGCTCATAACCCAAAGGTCGCGGGTTCAAATCCCGCCCCCGCTACCAACATAGAAGCCGGGCAACCGGCCCAACGAAGAGGGCGACCCGATGGTCGCCCTTTTTGCATTCCGGGTACGTGACAAAACTCACAAATCCGCAAAATCCCGACAAACACACGACATTTTCGATCCGCTTTCCGGCTTTGATCCGGCAGGCAACCGGCAGTTTTTTGCCCCAAAATCGCGCCTCAGTCCACCTGTCCAGGCGAGCAGATTGCCACCTCTTCCTTGATGGGCGCGGCTTCCGGCGATCGGGGTGTTGCAAGCGCATGCGGCAGGGGTCGGTTTTTCCCTAAATCGATGCCGCATGGGAGGCCCTTTTCGGGGG
>DASTZC010000090.1 GCA_035764505.1 Candidatus Polarisedimenticolia bacterium | reverse complement strand
AGCGCGGCCATCCCGTCCGATTCGATCCGCAGCGCTCCGTCGGGATCGAAGATCCGGATGTAATGCCGTCCCATGGCCGACCCGGAGGTCTTCCAGGCCTCCTGGGCCGGCGGGCGCAGTCCCTCCGGCCGCTGCAGCATGAAGGTGCGCAGCTCGGAGACCTCGTCGGAGAGGAACTCGATGTCACGGCGGCGCAGATTGCGGGT
Source organism: Candidatus Polarisedimenticolia bacterium (assembly GCA_035764505.1). Classification (NCBI taxonomy): domain Bacteria; kingdom Pseudomonadati; phylum Acidobacteriota; class Candidatus Polarisedimenticolia; species Candidatus Polarisedimenticolia bacterium. Next base: position 23,268 of record DASTZC010000090.1, on the reverse strand, counting down.
GAAGGCGACGTACATCAGGACCGTGCAGACCAGGAGGATGAGGGAGGCGGAGAAAGCGTACAGAAGGGTCAAACGCAGCGTCAGCGACGCGGAGCCTGTCTCTGGCTTCCGCTCGAGGGCCGGCGGCACGTCAGCTCTCCCGGTCGTCAAGGACGTAGCCCACGCCCCGGATCGTGTGGATCAGCTTTCTCGGGTGAGGATCGTCGACTTTAGAGCGGATGCGGCGCACGGCAACGTCGACCACGTTCGTGTCGCTGTCGAAATTCATGTCCCAGACCTGCTCGGTGATGATCGTCCGGGTGAGCACCTCCCCGGCGCGCCGCGCCAGCAGAGCCAGCAGCGCGAACTCTTTCGGAGTGAGATGGAGCAGCTGTCCGGCCCGGCTGGCCGTCTGGCGCACCAGGTCAATCTCGAGATCGGCGATGCGCAGCACCTCCGGCTGTCGGCGCGGCCCCCGGCGGAGCACCGACCGTACCCGGGCCAGCAGCTCCGACACGGCGAAAGGCTTCACCAGGTAATCATCGGCCCCCAGCTCCAGGCCGCGCACACGATCGCGCACCTGATCCCTCGCCGTCAGGAACAGCACCGGCGTCTGGCGGCCCGCCTTTCTCAGATCCTCCAGAATCGACCAGCCGTCGCGCTCCGGCAGGCCAATGTCCAGGATGATCAGGTCATACTCGCCCCGCAGCGCCATCTGCAGCCCGGCCTCGCCACGATCGGCGACCTCCACCACATAGCCACTTTCCGCGAGCCCCTTGCGCAAATAGGCCGCCGTTTTCGCCTCATCCTCGACGACAAGGAGCCGCATTGATCGCTGCCTTATCCTTCTCGCGCCTGCGGTGAATTACGTAGACCGACGCCGCATCATTGACCTGGACAGGGGACAATCCCGCGGCTCTTCACATTCTAGGGTCGATCCCGAACGCTACCTTAATCCCCCCGTGGAGCGAAGCTTACGCACCCGCAGCCGGATATGGCACCGGACTTGAAGTAACGGCCAGCCCGGTCCCGAATCCAGGAAAGGAGGGAGCATCCATGTCAGGTCGTCGTTGGAGTTGTCTTGTCACGGGTCTCCTCTTCACCGGAGCGCTGCTGGGGGGATGCTCCCAGGCGAGCTCCGGAGCGAATCTGACCTCGGCCCGCGGAATCCATGACGCGGCCTCGGACGCGCTGGTCACGATGTCGGTGAAGATGGAGCTTGCCTTCCAGCCCGGAGTGAAGGCGGCGGATATCGACGTCGACACCGACCACGGCACCGTCACGCTGAACGGCAGCGTGCGCACCGAGTCGGAGCGTCAGCTGGCCGAGGAAGTGGCCGAAAACGTCTCGGGCGTCAGGCTGGTCGTGAACGAAATCCATACGAGAGGCTAATCATCGTCTCGAAAGGAGATCGAACATGCCGACACAGACCATGAAATCCCGATTCCTTTTTCACGCTCTTTCCATTCTGGGCATCCTTCTGCTGGCCCTCATTTGCGCCCCGGCCGTCAAGGCGGCCGACGTCGACTTCGGCGTGCGCGGCGGCGTCGATGCGGACGAAGAGCAGCCCTTCGTGGGCGGCGAGGTTCTCTTCAGCATGGACTCGAATCAGCAGTGGTTCGGCAATCCTAACGTCGAGCATGTGTTCCTCGACAACGGCGGCCTGACCATGTACAGCATGGACTTTCACTATGATTTCCCGCAGGGGCAGTCGTACACCTGGTGGGCCGGCGCCGGACCTACCCTGCTCCATCAGGACACCGACATTCCCAACGATTCCGATTCCACCGATGCCGGCGTGAACCTGCTGGTCGGCGTGGGCGCGACCCAAGGTAAGGTCCGCCCCTACGGCCAGTTCAAGGTGGTCGTGGCCGACGACACCTCAGCGATTGCCGGCCTCGGCATCCGCTTCTAGGTTTTTCCGGGCCCAAGCCTCCCGCCGGACGCTCCCGGCGGGAGGTTCCCATGTCTTGATTCCAGACGAGCCAAGTCCGACGCTCGATGTCGAGGACATCGTTGACATGGGTCCAGGAACGGGCGTCTCATCCTGGCGACGGCCAGCGGCTGCAACCGCTGGGCTGATTCTCTAGCGGGTGATCGCGCGGGCGGGGTGCATGAAGCTGCGCAGCAGCTGGGCGCCCCCTCCTTCGAGCCATTCGTGCGTGGAGGAATAGCCGTAGCGCAGGGCACCCCGTCCCGCCTCGAAGCTCATCAGCGGGCCGGTGATCTGCGATCCCGTGCAGGGAGGCTCCAGGAGGAAGAAGCTGGTGTCCGGATACTTGACGGAGAGGAGATCGAGTCCCAGCTGGTGCAGGTTGTGGCCGTCGATCCGGCTTGCCTGCTCGAGGATGGCGTAGAGGCCGCGCGAGCGGAATGTGGCGCCGCCGTCGATCTGCGAGGGGACCATCGGATGCACCACGAAGACGATCTCGGCCCCCGCTTCGGCGGCGAGATCGGCATGGCCGCTGAAGCCCACGCCACCGTCGACATAGTCGCGATCCCCAATCCGGTAGGGCTCGAAGACACCGGGAATGGCGGATGAGGCTGCGACCGCGTGGCTGATCGGCACCTCACACAGCTCGCCGTCCCCGAACACCACTCGCTGCGCCCGATCCAGGTCGATGGCAGGGATCAGGAGCCGGCGGGGCGCTTGGTGGAAGGAGTTGGACAGGCCGCGCGAAGCGAAGCCGCGGCGCAGGAAGTCCTCCAGCTCGTCCAGCACGAAGAAGCCGGCGGGCAGGGCACGCTCCGCTCGCAGGAGCAGATCGGGGATGGACCCGCGCAGGCCCATCGCCGCGCTGCGTAGGAAGGCCCAGAAGAACTGGCCGAAGCGCCGAGTGGCCTGCCGGAACGAATGGGGAGTGAAAATCGACCCGCGCGCGAAGTTCAGCGGGTCGTCGATATCCTGATCGAGGATACGGTAAAGATCGGAGGCCTGGATGCCGTTGGCCATGAGCGCGGCGACCACCGAGCCGGAGCTGCATCCGACGTAGATATCGAAGCCCTTCCCGCTGCCGGCGAGCTTTTCCTCCAGCGCCGTGAGAGCGCCGACCTCATACATCCCGCCGATGACGCCCCCGCCTCCGAGGGCCAATCCGATGCGGGGCCCCTGGCTCCACATGCCGTGAGACTGGAGAACGGATTTAGTGCGGCTGAACATCCAAGGCTCCTCGTCACGTGCGCCACTGGCGTAGCAAATCCGCTGCCATCGAAATCGCCCGATTTTCTCAGGATTTTCCTGGAGAAAAAGCACTTTCGTTGTCCACCGCGAGTGACGTCGGCACTGACATTCCTCGGTCGATTCCGACTTTGCCTGAGCGCTCTCGAACCCTCGATTATGTCTTCCGGCAGGTGCTCTTCAGCAGAGCAGACCCACAGGCCCAGGTACCCTGTATATGTATATAATGACGCCCGGCCGCGCCCCCCTACGGCGTGCTGCCTCCCATCGAGACATCGGCTGAATGACCGCGCGGGGCGTCTCCCCCGCCCTCGGGAGCGATCGGTGAAGAAGCTGCGGGTCGGCATCCTCGAGCTGATCAGCGATTCGGTCTGGCAGAACCCGGGCTCCCGCTTCTACGGCACCCGCTTCCGACGTCACTACGCCAGCATCATGCCGCAGACCGTCGCCGTCTGGTGCCGGCAGCTTGGCCACGACGTCACCTACGCCACCTATTACGGCCAGCAGGATCCCGGAACTTTGCTGCCGGCGCAGCTCGACGTCCTGTTCATTTCCACCTACACGCATGCCAGCGCCACCGGCTACGCCCTGGCGCGCCTGCACCGCCGGCGCGGCGCGCTGACGGTGATCGGCGGTCCCCACGCCCGCTCCTTTCCCGCCGACTGCCTGCGCTTCTTCGACCTGGCGGTGCATGACTGCGACAAGGAGCTGATCGAGGGCATCCTCTCGGGGGGCTACGATCGGGGGCAGATCCTCTCCAGCGGGCGCGCCCTCACCGAGATCCCGACCGTCGAGGAGCGCCTTCCGTACATCATCAAGTCTTCGGTCACCGAGGGACGGCCTCCCTACGCCGCCAACATCGGGCTCCTGTCGAGCGTCGGCTGTCCCTACACCTGCGATTTCTGCGTCGATTGGAGCAGCCGCTACGTCTCGATCGCCGGAGAGCGGCTGCGGGCCGACCTGCAGTTCATCGCCCGCCGCTTCCCCGGGGTCTACGTCAGCTACCACGATCCCAACTTCGGCATCCGCTTCGACGAGACGATGGACATCATCGCCAGCCTGCCGGTCGAGCAGCGCAATCCCTACGTGATGGAGAGCTCGTTGTCGATCCTGAAGGGACCCCGCCTGAAGCGGCTGAAGGAGACGAACTGCTTCTACACCGCGCCGGGGATCGAATCGTGGAGTGATTACTCGAACAAAACCGGAGTGGGACGCAACGGGGGCCGGGAAAAGCTGGAGGGGGTCCTCCAGCGGCTGGCGGAGATCCATGAGTTCGTCCCGAACATCCAGGCGAATTTCATTTTCGGGACCGACGTGGACGAGGGAAATGAGCCGGTCGAGATGACCAAGGAGTTCATCCGGCGGGCGCCGTACGTCTGGCCGACCATCAACATCCCGACGCCCTATGGCCGCACCCCGCTGTACGACGACTACCTGGCCAAGGGGCGCATCCTCACCTCGATGCCTTTCTCCTTCTACTACATGCCCTACCTGGTCATGACCCTCAAGAACTACACGCCGATGGAGTACTACGAGGGCCTCATCGATATCTATTCGGCGGCCAACTCCCTGGGGCTGCTCAAGGCGCGGGTCGACTCGACTCCCGATTACTCGCTCAAGGTCCTCTATTTCCTGCGCGCCTTCGCCTTCCAGGGAATCCTGGCCAAGCTGCGGCGCACCCTCAGGCGCCTGCGGGAGGATCCCGAGTTCCTCGGATTCCACGAAGGGCGGTCCACCCGGCTTCCCGCCTACTATCGCCGCCTCTATGTGAAGCGGATGGGGCGGTACGCCGAGCTCATCTCCGCCGCCGACATGACCCCCGATCTGGAAGCTTCGGCCGCCACTCCGGCGCGCAGCGTCCCGAGAATCCTCTCTCCCGGCGCGCCTGCCATCACTCCACCACCGGTCGCCGCCGCAAGACCCCCCTATCCGCCGGCCCCCTGAAAGGCTACGGCAAAAAAAAGCCGGCCCGGCGCCACCGCGCGCCAAGCCGGCGAAGGTCTCCATCGTTTCGAGACGTGAAGCCTATTTCAGGGCTTCCGTGGAAACCGGGAAATAGGGCTCGTGACGATGGACCGTCTGCAGGGCTTCGATCAGATGACCGTCAGGATCCGATTTCGCCAGGTAGCCGCGGGCGCCCGCCTGCTGGGCCGCCCGGATGACCTCATGGGAGAAGTGCATGCTGACGATCAAGACCTCGGTTTGGGGCAGCAGGTCCCGGATCTGCCGCGTCGCCTCGAGGCCATTGAGAATCGGCATGCTGATATCCATGATGACGACATCGGGATTCAGTGTCTTGGCCTTCTCGACCGCTTCCTGCCCGTTGGCCGCCTCACCGATGACCTCGCAATCCGTGCTGGCCTCCAGGACGGTGCGCAAACCACGGCGCAAAAAAGCATGGTCGTCCGCAATCAAGATGCGTAGCTTCACCTTCCGAACCCCCTCGCACTGTTTCGGATGTGCAAAAGCTCCCTCGTAACGGTAAGCATGGGCATGCACAATCATCTTATCAATACAGTGAATTGCTTAGGCGGGTCGTGCAGAATCGGTGATGTTTCGGCCCCGGGGTCGGGCATGGCCGGCCAGATTATGAAGACGGCTGGCCTTGCTGGGATTTCACGGCTTCGAACGGGAGCACCGCGCGCACCACCATCCCGGTCGGCTTAGCCTCGATCTCCAGCTTCCCCCCCAGCTGGCGCATCCTTTCCCGCATGCCCCGAATACCGATGCCGCGCTCCTCCGCGTCGTGGATGGCCGCCGCAGTGAGGCCCGGCTCCTGGTCTCCCACGGCTCTGATCTCGAGGACAACCTTGGAGTCGCTGCGGGACATCCGGATATGGGCGAGCTTGCTGGCTGAATGACGATGGACGTTCGTCAGGCATTCCTGCACCACGCGGAAGCTCGCCAGCTCGATCTCCTGCGGCAGCCGTCCAAAGTCCTCCGACACTTCAAGCTCCACGGCGATGCCGCTGCGCTCGGAGAAGCCCTCGGTGTAGAGGCGCACCGCCGAGGCCAGGCCCCGCTCGTCGAGCAGGGGCGGGTGCAGCAGGTACGACAGAGTGCGCAGCTCCCGGATGCACTGGTCCGCCAGCTCGTTGCTCTCCGAGATGGCCTGTTGCAGCTTCGGGTCGAGCTTGGCAATCCGGTCGCGCACCAGGCTCAGGTTCATCCGCATCGCCACCAGGTTCTGTCCCGTCGTGTCGTGCAGCTCGCGAGCCAGGCGCCGCCGCTCCTCGTCCTGCGAGCGCATCAGCCGCACCGCCAGCTCGCGGCGCTCCTCCTCGATGCGCCGCCGCTCGGTGATGTCGCGGCCGATGCAATGCATGCCGATCGGACGGCCCCTCTCGTACATCAAGCGGCTGCGGACCTCCAGAGGGACCCACCGGCCATCCTTCGCCCGCAGCAGCGCCTCTTGTTCGGTCGTCTTGCCGCCGTCCGTCTTCCGCCCATCGACATCGAGCGTCATCGCGAAGTGCTCCGCGGCGGCGATATCGGCCAGGTTCATCCGCAGGGCCTCCTCCCGCGAATAACCGAGAGCCGCTTCGCCGGCGGCATTGATGGAGGTGAAGTTTCCTTCCAGATCGAGCGTGTAGATGACGTCGCTCGCCTTCTCGAACAGCTCCCGGTAGCGGAGCTCGCTCGCGTGCAGCGCCTCCTCCGCGCGCTTGCGCTCCGACACCTCCGATTTCAGGACGCTCAGGGCGCGGTTCAGCTCGGCGGTGCGCTCCCGGACGCGCTGCTCCAATCCGTCGTGGACCTCGTGCAGCTTCTCCTCGACCTGCTTGCGGTCGGTGATGTCGCGGGCCACTACGAAGAGATACGGCTGGTCGTCGAACTCGATGCGGGTCACGCTGACCTCGACGGGGAAGATCGAGCCGTCCTTGCGCCGCCGCTCGCTCTCGAACGGCGCAAGGCGTTCGCGCTCCAGGGAGGTGAACAGCTCCCGCAGGTTCTCCCGGTTGCACAAGGGGTCGATGTCCCACAGATGCATCTTCAGCATCTCCGATTCGGTGTAGCCGAGCCGCTCCCAGGCCCGACGGTTCACATAGACCAGCCCCCCCTCCCGGTCGACCAGGTCGTGGGCGTCGTTGGCGTTGTCGCTGATGTACTTGAAGCGCTCCAGCTCCTGCTCCTTGTGCATCAGGGCGTCGATGTCGCCCAGGGTCAGGACCGCGCCATCGATCTTGTCGTCCGCGGTCCGGTAGGGGCGGATCCACAGATGCTGCCAACGCCCGCGGTTGTCCTGCAGCCTCATCTCATGGACCTTCCCCTCCTGGATCGAGCTGACGATCATCTCCTCGAGCCCGGGGACATCGAGCTTCAGCCTGATGTCCGACAGCGGCCGGCCGACGTCGGAGGGAATCAGGCTCAAGGCGCGCTCCGCCCCTGGCGTGACGCGCCGGATGCGCAGGTCCGTGGTGAGCATGACGATCGGAATCTGGATGCTGGCGAGCAGGTTCGACAGGTCATTGTTGGTGTGGTCCAGCTCCAGGTTGCGCTTGCCCAGCTCCTCGTTGACGGTCAGCAGCTCCTCGTTGGCCGACTGGAGCTGCTCCCTGGCGGTCTCGAGCTCCTCGTTGGTGCTCTGCAGCTCCTGGCTGCTCGAGGTGAGCTCATTGGAGGCCTCCTGCTCCTCGACGATCGCCAGCATGTCCTCGCGCTCCCTCGCGTCGATCGACAAGTAAGGAAGGCGGCCGATGCGCGCCAGCTCGCGCGCGATCTCCTCCGGCTTCATGTTGAGGGCGACGTCGCCTCTCTGCCTGGCGCTGTGCGGCATGCCAGAATGCCCGGCCGAGACCTCGTCCTGGGCGAAAGTGATGCCGCCTGCCGCCTTGATGGCCTTCAATCCCAGGGCGCCGTCCGCGCCGGCACCCGAGAGGACCACGCCAATGGCGGCGCTGCGGCGCTCTTCGGCCAGCGAGCGCAGGAAGACGTCGATCGGCTGGTGCAATCCGTGCCGCGAGAGCGAGCGCGGCTCCAGGCGCAGGAGACCCCCGGCGATTTTCAAATCGGCGTCCGGCGGAATGATGTAAACCTGGTTCGGCCCGACCGCGTCTCCGTCCCGCGCTTCCACCACTCTCATCGAAGTCGATCGGGCGAGTACCTCGGAGAGGTTGCTGGAGTGGTCGGGATCCAGGTGCTGGATATAAACGAAAGCCAGCCCTGTGTCCTCGGGCAGCGCTTTGAGCAGCGATGCAAAGGCTTCCATACCTCCGGCCGAGGCGCCCACGCCGACGATCGGGACCGAGGTGGGGGCGACGCCGGGAGCCGGTGCAGGCCTGGAAATCGCGCCTGCAGGTCTGGGCTTCCGCATTTTGTTGCGCACGCTTTCTTCCACGAAAAGCACCCCGAAGGGATGCTACCGTGCGATCGGGACCGGGTCAACGAGCTCAAGACGCGCACGGCTAGTTGGGTGGCCCCCTAGAATCGGCCCGCAGCGACTCGAAGTCACTACCACCGATTACGTATTCCGGACCATTCCGTGGAATCTGCCCAGTGACGGCGAACCCATCGCGGAGCGTATTCGTGATGAGACATGAGGGGCATCCCTTTCGGGTGAGGCGTGCCGGCCCGATGGCCGAGTCGCGCTCGGCGGGCGGTTTCAGGGGAGGCAATGGGTGGATCTATTCGGCGCCGACGGATGCCACGACCTGGATTTCTAAGGCTCCGTCTGGTACGCGCGGCTCAGCTTCGACTGCAGCGCTGCCGCCTGGCCATCCTGGCACGAAGCGAGATCCATGGTGCACTGCTCCGAGTGCGCGGCACATTCCCTCGCCGAGGCGGCGTAGGCCTTGAGCGCAGAATCGCGATATGGCCTGAGCCAGTAGATGTCGACCATCTGATAAAGCGCCAGACCGAAGACCAGGCCCGTGCAGAACAGCCAGCGCTCTTTCGATCTCATCGGTTCGTCGGTGTATTTCACGGCATCCTCCGCCAGTGATGTCTGCATCAAGCAGCGACGCAACCATTATCCCCACTCTGAATCCACCGCCAAGAGTCCTGCGGTAAGGGGATCTACGGATCCCGGCCGATCCATGATTTTGGAGGTTGCTTTCACGGAGCGAAATCAGGGCAGGAAGCTCGGCCTTGCGGGTAAAGGCCTGAGTGCGGTGGAAGAAAGAAGGCGGGACGGGCCGCAACGCCGGCCCGCCCCGCGGAAGCGCTATCGCACCGCCCGATCGGGAACCGACTTCCCGGCGTAAGCTTCGGGCTGTTGGTCGAACTGCTTCTTGCAGCCGGGAGAGCAGAAGGCGTACGTCTTGCCTCCGAAATCCGACTTATGGGGCGACGATGCTTCGTCGACTTGCATACCGCAAACCACGTCTCGGGTCATGGGGACCTCCTTGCAGGCCCTCCTGCGGCCGATTTCGCCGTCTTCGGGCCTCGAGATCACCATAGCATGCGGGCCGCACGAGTGCCTCAATCGGGATCCGCCTGGATGTCGAAGGAAAGAACGATCTCGTCCTTCGCCTTGATCGTGCCTCCGGCCGCCGACAGACGCTTGATGCCGTAGGTGCTGTGGAGGATCGTGAAGCTCCCTTCCGCGCGCAGGCTTTTTCCCTGCAGGCTGACCTTCGCCGGAAAAGAGACTTCGTGCGTCACGCCGTGCAGCGTGAGATCGCCGCTGATCGCGGCGGCATACAAGTGCTCGCCCGATTCCCTGACCTCGACCTTCCGGCTCTTGAAGACCACCTCCGGAAAGCGCGCCGTCTCCAGCGCCTCCTGCCGCACCGCGGTGTTCACTTTCTGCCGGTCCTTCTCGTCGAACTCCTTGCTCGTCTCCTCCGCCGAGCCGGTGGCGAAGCGCAGGTGAATCGTCGCCGGACCGACGAGCTGCGACGCCGTCTCCGCCTCCCCCTGCACCTCCCGGAGGGCGATCAGGTGTGGATGACCCAGGCTCTTGAGCATGCCCCCCACCCCGACCTGGGCCGTCATGTGGCTCTTCGCGGGATTCACCTTGTAGCGTGTTGCGGTCGGCTGTGACGCTTCTTTCTTCTCCGGGCTCTTCTGGCTTTCCTTGGGGCTCCCGCCCTGCGGAGGAGACGAATTCTCCACGCCGCAGGCGATGCCGCTCAGCAGCATCGAGACACCCAGAATCCAACCCAATCTGGCATTCATACGCACTTCGACTCCTTAAGCTTTTCTCTTGCCATCCAGCGTGCGCCGCTTGACGCGCAGGCTCTCAATCCAGTCGCGCGCGAAGTCACGTTCCTGGTGCATATTGATCAAGGCGGTGACCAGCATCGCCAGGAGGCCACCGAGGGTCGCCAGGGCCATGTCTTTCTGTGCGTCCCAGGGGTCTCCCTGCGCTCCCAGATAGGCAATCCCCAGATCGCCGCCGAAGATTTCGGCCACGGCCCATTCGATCAGCTCGAAGACCATCGAGAAGGCCATCGTCATGTCCAGAGGAAGGTAGTAGCTCCAGAAGCCTCTGGCTTCCGCCACGCGTACGAAGATCTCGCGCATCGGGTAGCTCAGCAATAGCCCGAACGCGAAATGGCCGAGCCGATCGAAATGGTTCCGCCCCGCGCCGATCATGGAGTTGAGCCCATGACCTGTAATCAGACTGAACCAGTGATCGTAGGGAACTTTCGCGTAGGTGTAGTGCGCCCCAATCTCATGCATGCAGAGAAAGAGGAAGATGAGGGTGTAGGAGACCCGTGAGAAAGGGAAGCGCCGGTAAGTGATTGTCAGCACGCCGACGAAGCCGGCCACCAGCGCGTTTTCCAGCGCCCAGTCGGCCCGATCGACGGGCTGGATGGCCAGGACGAGCCAGACCAGGACGAAGATTCCCGCCAGAAGCAGGACGTAGTGGGGATGGGACAGGCGCTTCATACTTTCCTCCCGCGCATGATACCAGTTGTGTGTCCGGCTCCCCCCTCGCAGTCCCCGGCTGCAGGCGCAGTCCCGTTCCCGGGCGCGATGGTCGGAAGGGGCGGAGCCCCGACCGCCACACGGCGATCGGGGTTCCGCTGGGGGGTGGGATTTCAGGCGGGTTGGATGTTCTGGTTCACTTTGAAGAGATTGTCCGCGTCGTACCGCCGCTTCACCCGGGCGAGACGCTCGTAATTCACTCCGTAGGCGGCGCGCACGCGATCCCGCTCGTCGGCGGTGAGGAAGTTGACGTAGACCCCGGCGCTCGCGAACGGCGCCGAAGATTCAAAGAAGTCTCTCGTCCAGCGAATGCAGCGCTCATCGTCGGCCGCCTCGTCCCACCGTCCGTGGACGTTCATGACGAAGCGGGTATCGCGATGCGCGTAGGCGGTCGCCTCGGGCGCCGGACGCGTGGTCGCCCCGCCGATGGCGCCGAAGAAGATCTCACACTGCGGTGACGGCAGCTTCTCGATGGATTCGATCACGGCATCGAACAGCCCGTCGGCGAGCTCGACGAGATTGTGGGACTTCCAGTAGTTGCGGGCCCCCGGGGCCAGCAGGGGATCGAAGGCCTGCTGCCAGGCGGTGTAGGGCTGCACGCCCACGGCTTCTCCCACCACCTTGCCGAATTTCCGCAGCGGCTCGATCCGCTTCGCGCCTGCCTCGGGATCGCCGGCATAGAGCAGCGCGAGCACGAGCACCGCCTTGCCGTGAACCGAGGGGCGGAGGAAAGGCAGCGGCGGCGCCAGGCGCAGGACCGCCCAGACCGACAGCTCGTCGGGTGCCTGGGCGATGAAGTCACGATACTGGCGGAGCACAGATTTCGCCTGGTCGAGCGGGTAGACGATGAGCCCGCTCAGGACTCCGGGTCCCACCGGGTGCAGCCGGAACTCGAAGCGGGTGACCACTCCGAAGTTGCCGCTTCCTCCCCGCAGGGCCCAGAACAGGTCGGGATGCTGGGTAGCGCTGGCGCGCATCACCTCTCCGGCGGCGGTTACCACCTCGGCCGCCTCCAGGTTGTCGACCGTCATGCCGTACTTGCGGCTAAGCCAGCCGAACCCGCCGCCGAGCGTCAACCCGGCAACGCCGGTGGTCGAGTTGATGCCCAGCGGCGTGGCCAGGCCGTGCACCTGGGTGGCCGCGTCGAGATCGGCCAGCCGGGCGCCTGCCTCGACGATGACGCGCCGCGCATGCGGGTCCACGCTGACGGCTCTCATGGACGACAAGTCGATTACGATCCCTTCATCGCACAGGGCGCTGCCGGCGATGTTGTGGCCGCCGCCGCGTACCGCCAGAGGCGCGGCCGTGGTCCGGGCGAAGTTCACGGCTCGCACGACATCCGGCGTGCCCATGCAGCGCACAATCACTCCGGGTCGCTTGTCGACCATCGCGTTCCAGATCTTCCGGGCGCTTTCGTACGACTCGCTCCCGGGGAGCAGCACCTCACCTGCCACGCTCTGCTTCAAGGCCTCGATCGTCCTCGCTTCAAAGGTCATCGTGATCTCCTCACGCCGGAATGAGATGCGGTTGCTCAGGGAACGGCCTGCGGCTCGGCATAGATGAAATCGTCCATCACGACGACGTCCCGGGCCGGTGTTTTCGGAGCTCGGTTGCCGCTGGTGATGCGCACCAGGAAGACACGCTCGCCGGCGTCGAAGCCGACCCCCAGGAACGACTGGCTGGCGCGAACCGTCGCCGGACCCGGCAGGACGTCGCGGCTGAACAGCAGCCTGCCCCGCGCGTCGAAGAACTCGATTCTCGTGCTTCCAAGGCGGTTGACGTCGGTGAACACCGCGCCGAAGCCGGCCACCGTCGCTCCCGTAGCGCTACCGGGGACGAAGAACAGCGTCTCGGTCACGTTGCTGTCCAGTGCGGTGAACAGGCGTTGAGGGCTGAAGACGCTGAAGATCGCCGGGAAGGCCGGATGGAGGTTGCCGAACAGGAGCGGCGTGTTCGTCGGATTGTCGTTGTCCGCGCTCACCTGGAATCCGCTTCCTGAAGTGAAGAAGACCGCGCCGCGGGGCGAGTTGACGTTGAAGAAGTCGGGCGGGAGCAGGTTCGGGGCGGCGAAAGCGTCGGGCACGCCGTCCCAGTTGATCTCCCGGCGGCCGCTGGGGAACGACCCCGGAGTATTGGGATTCAGCGGACCCAGGAAGGCGCGGAAATCATCCACCGCGGGGCGGATATCCGAAGCGACGGCTCCGGAGGCCTCGAAGACGACCGGCGCCGCGGAGGCGAGCGTCGGGGCGGCGAAGAGGAACAGGGCCAGGGCGCGAAAGAACGGTCTTTTCATGGGACTCTCCTTTCTCGGACGTTGGGGGGATACGGACCGGAAAAGCCACACGGCTTCACTCACGCACGATTCGAGACTCGCTCGCGGGCGCACCGGATGCCCTCTCGAACCGGTGCCGAGCTCACAACGGCATCGTCCACACCCTGCCGTGCGCCCGCGAGCGAAAGGCGGCGACTCAAGGCGGTTGACCGCCCTCGAATTCCTGATCCAGGGTCAGGTGGATCCCTTCGCCTTCGAGGACGCTTGCAACGGCCCCCGGGCGGCAGCGGATCTCGACTCCCGCCAGATTGAGGCCCAGCAGGACCTTCACGCCGGCTTTATCCACGAAGCTCACCTGGGTCAGATCGACGCTGACTTCGTCGCGGCTGCTCAGCAGCTCGAAGCATTCGCGCTCCAGCAGGTGGGCTCCCTCCGCCAGAATGCGGCCTTCGAGCAACAGGATTGATCCCGAATCCGATCCGTTTTGCTGTCTTATCCGCAGGACCATGTCAGCCTCCATCGATTCGGGAAATCCCTAACGCACACGCCGTGCCATGCCGTTCTCCGGCAGAAGCTTGGATGCAACCCGTGGGAATGACATGAGTTCGGTGGCCGCGGGAAGCGCGAGGTCAAGTCCGACCTGGGGAAGCGATGCCGAGGGGTTGGGAGATTGCCGAAAGGATGGCAGGAACGCCGGGTATGGAGGGAGGCTTGCCTTTAAAGGCCGCTCAGGGCCGCTGGATCCCGAGCTTCTTCATTCGGGCCTCCAGCGTCGTCCGCTTGAGCCCCAGGATCCTGGCCGCGCCGCGCTCGCCGCTGATGCGCCAGCCGGTTTTCTCGAGGACCGCGAGGATGTGCCGGCGCTCGACCTGCTCGAGGCTGTGCGTCTCGTCGGAATCGCTTTGCCCGTCCACGGGAGCTGCCGCCAGCTCCGTGAGCTCGAAGCGGCCTTCGGGGGAAAGGATGACCGCTCTCTCGATGACGTTCTGCAGCTCGCGCACGTTTCCTGGCCAGGAGTAGGCACTCAGCCGGTCCAGCACGCCGGCTTCCATCCTGCCCACGTTCTTTCCCATCTTCGCGGCGTAGACCATCGCGAAGTGGCGCGCGAGGCGCGGGATGTCCTTGGGGCGCTCCCGCAGCGGGGGAATCACGATCGGGAAGACGTTGAGCCGGTAGTAGAGATCCGCTCGATAACGCCCGTCACGCACCGCCTGCTGGAGGTCGCGGTTTGTGGCCCCGATCAGCCGGACGTTCACCTTGATCGTATGGGTCCCTCCCACACGCTCGAACTCGCCCTCCTGCAGGACCCGCAGCAGCTTCGCCTGCAGCTCGAGCGGAAGGTCGCCCACTTCGTCGAGGAAGAGTGTTCCCCCATCGGCCAGCTCGAAGCGGCCCACCTTGCGCATGAGCGCCCCGGTGAACGCCCCCTTCTCATGCCCGAACAGCTCGCTCTCGATGACGCCCGACGGGAGCGCGGCGCAGTTCACCTTCACCAGGATCTTGCCCTTCCGGCGGCTCATCCCGTGAATGGCCCGGACGATCAGCTCCTTGCCGGTGCCCGTTTCGCCGGTGACCAGCACGGTCGAGTCGGTCTGCGCCACCTTGCTCACCTTGTCCAGGACCCCGAGGATGGCCGGCGACTCGCCGACGACATCGCCGAAGGCCGCCTCGCTGCGCACCTCCTCCTGCAGGTAGAGGTTCTCTTCCTCCAGCCGCGCCTTCAGCGCGGCGATTTCCTCGTAGGCGAGGAGGTTCTCGAGCGCCAGCACCACCTGCTCGGCGATGGCGGTCAGCAGCGAGACTTCGGCTTCGCCGTAGAGTCCCGGCGTGCGGCTCCCCACGTTCAGGGTGCCGATCAGCCTCCCCTTGATCTCCAGGGGAACCGAGACCGCCGCGCGGATTCCTTCCTTGATCAGCAGCGGATGCTCGAAGAATGGAGGAGACTCGCGCAGATCGATGTCCAGCATCGGTTTGCGGTGATCGAAGATCCAGCCGGAGCGGCTCTGTTGTCTCGGCCACTCCGTGCCGAGCGGGATGATGGGCGGCGAAGGAACCGGGCCGGCGACCCCCAGGACCTTGAAGACATCTTTCGCGGAGTCGTGCAGAACGAGGGCGGCGCGATCGTAGGGGATGACGCGGGCCAGCGCGCCCGTGGTGGCGGCGAACAGGGACTCCCGATCCAGGCAGGTGACGATGGCGTTGTTCACGTCGAGCAGGACGCGCTGCCGGCCCTCCGACTCGCGCAGCTCCCGGGTTCTCGATTCGACCAGCCCCTGGAGGTTCCCGGTGAGGCAGCGCAGCTCCCCCGCCAGCCGGCGAAGCTCGATCTCGGACATGGTGGAGGCGGCGAGCACCTGCAGGATCTTGAGCTCGTCCTCGCTCCAGGGATGGGGACGCGCATCGTAGACGCAGAAGGTCCCCAGCGCGTGACCCTCGGAGGTCATGAGCGGGATGCCCGCATAGGCCACGGCGCCGAGCTCGGCCATGAGCGGGTTGTCGATGAACCTCTGGTCCTGGCGGAAGTCGGGAACCAGGAGCGGCTCGCGCAGCACCACGGTGTGCTGGCAGAAGGAGTGCGTCAGCGCCGTCTGCCGCGCCGACGCAATCGGCTCGCTCATGCCGGACTGGCTCTTGAAGAACTGGCGATCCCCGTCGATCAGGGAGACGACCGCCATCGGCACGCGAAGGACGCTGGCGGCGAGGCGGGTCAGCCGGTCGAAAGCCTCCTCGGGAGGGGTGTCGAGCAGCGAGGTCCGGCGCAAGGCTTCGAGGCGGCCGGCGTCGGCGATGGCGTCGGCAAGCTTTGCCCTCATGCCCGATTCCGGCATCACTTCCCCGCCGCCTCGATCATCCAATCGAGGCTCTGCTGGAAGCGATCGTCCGGCAGGATGTCCACCAGACGGAAACGCATCCGTCCGCTGGCATCGATGATGAACATCTGAGGGACGGATTCGACCCCGAAGTCTTTCTCGAAGGAGTCGCCAGCGATGAAGACGGGCAGATTCACCTTCTTGTCGCGAACGAACGGAGCGACCTTCTCACGTTCCCAGTCGATGCTCATGGCGGCGAAGGTTACCTTGGGGTCCTTTTCATAGCGCTGCCGTGTCTGTTCGAGCAGATTCATCTCCCAGTGGCAGCTGCCGCACCAGGTGGCCCACAGGGTCATGACCACCGTCTTGCCGTGGAAGCTCGCGAGATTGACCTTGTTTCCCTGCAGGTCTTCCGCCACGAAATCGTGCATCGGCTCGTCGACCAGGCCGGCGAGCAGCCGCCGCTTCGCCTGCTCCTTGCGGCCTCCAAGGATCGCGGCGCGCGACGCGGAAAGGTCCTTCTGGAAAGCCTCGGCATCAGCGGGCTCCAAGGGATGTCGCTGCTGGAAGGCCTCGAGATCCTTGCGCCGCGCATCGTCGGCTTCCGCCGCGAGACCGAGCTGCATTCTGGCTTCCTGCACCGCGCCCAGCTTCTCGAGCACGCTGGAATAACCGCTACGGCTGCGCGCCTCCTCCAGCCAGCCGGCCTGATCCTCGGAAAGGTCGTCGGCTTCCAGGTGCGCCACAATCGCCTCTCCGATCTTCCGTGCGGGCTCCAGACGGCCGGCCGCGGCGTGCGCCTCGAGCATGCCGGGCCAGAACATCACCGGCAGCTCCGCACGCAGCATTTCCTCCGTCGGCCAGCTCTTCTCGAGGCAGGCCATCCCGCGGCCGGCCATCTCCAGGCTCTCCTCGGGCCACTGCTTCGCCAGCGCTTCCGCCGCTTCCTTGGCGGCAACGATGTACCAGTAGGCTCCCGCCTGAGTGCCCGCTTTCCATGCCCGTCGGGCCATACCTTCATAAGCCCAGGCTGCATCGTGGAGCTGCCGTGCGGTGAATCGCTCGGGGTTTGCCTCGATCAAGCGCATCCGGTCATTGGTGAGCCAGGGGGCGAGTGTATTGTCGCTGGAATAGTCTTTGAGAATCCCTTCATAGAGGGCCGCCGCACGGACCGGGTCCTTCTCCTCCGAAGCCTGCCGCATGCGCTTCCATCCGGCGTGCCTTCCCTTCGGGTACCTGTCGATCAGCTCCTGCTCGAAGCGATCTCTGCGATCCTTATCGTCCAGGACGCTGCAGGCCCGGAGCATGATGGCAAGCTGATCCTCCGTCCGTTTTTTCGAGGGCACCCCCTCGAGCCGTGCGAGGGTCGTGCGGGCCGACTCACGAAGCTCGGGCGTCTTCTTCTGGAGCTTCAGCACCCGTACGTAGAGGCGATAGACGTCGGGGGAGTCCGGATGCTGCGCCATCAGGTCCGCAAGGGTGGGCTCGGTCTCCGCTGCGGTGGCGGAGCTGATGGTCTTTTCGAGCCGGGCCAGAGTTTCTTTCAGCTCAGGAGGTTCCGCGGGACGGCGGGCGCCGAGAGACACTGCCGCCAGAAGGGCCAGGACGAGAACTCGCAATCGCAGCCGCATGCACAAGCCATCCCTAATAAGCGGCGGATGGCGCAATGCTACTCCAGCGGCCGGCAAGTGGCAACGGCGCCCAGGGTAGCTCGGTGCCTGCGTGTTGGTTCAGCTCTGCTTCTTGCCGGCCTTCACGGATTCGTGAATCTGCAGGTCGCCGCCGCGGTGGAGGATCACCTGGACCCGCTCTCCCTCTTCGGCCCCTTCCGGAACCAGGGTGAAGGTGGACTCCCCGGCTCCGTCGCTCGTCAGCTGGGCCTTCGGCAGCTTCTTCTTGTAGTAGGCCACGACATCTTCCGCCGGGTCGCCTGTCTTGAAGAACCACGACTGGCTCTGCGAGGTGGCGGGACCGCCGATGTCCTCGCTGGAGCTCCCGCCCATCGTCCCGATGTATTTGGCGCCGGGATAGACCGGGACGGTCTTGGCGTAGACCGAGCCGGGCAGGCGATCTTCGCTGTCACCCCCGCATGCCGCCAGCACCGTCATCAATCCGACAACGAGCGCTGCCGTCATGGCCAGCTTCCGCACACCCGGTTTCCTCATCATCTTATATACCTCCTGCCGGACATCCGGCTCCCCGAGATCGGCTCTCTGCACCGCCGCCCGGGAGAATCTAGAGGCCCGGCTCTCCGGGAGCAACCCGGAGCTGGGCCTGGCTCCTGCCTGGCTGGGGTCTGGCGGCGGGTTGTGGAGATCGACCCGCCATGATAGAAGGACTCGACTCGAGCTGCCCTGGGATCGGCGCGCGACGAAATCCATTTCAAACGATCCGGATTGTTGAAAGGAGAGTCCGATGACCGGAAAGCGCGGAATGCTCGTGTTGCTTCCAATCGTGATGGTGATGGCGGCCGGCGGAGTGGCCACTCTCACGTCCACCTCGCCGCAAGTCGCCACCCAGATTCAGACGGCGCCGGCCTCTTATCCCGACCTGCAGCCGGCGGACGCTTGCGGGCCCGACTCTCCCGACTCTATCGCCGCCCCGTGCGAAGGTGGCTCCGACAAGGTGCCTCCTGGATGCTGCTCGACGCAGTGCAACGTCGACAAGGACTGCGACAAGCGGTGCGGCAAAGGGGTCTGCGCCTGTATCCAGGAGACGCCCTGCTGCCGGCGCTGCGTCTACTGAACGCGTTCTTCGGTCTGCATCTTCGAGCCCCGCCTGGCGGGGCTCTTCTTTTTCGGAGGGATCGATACTCGTCAGTCGGCCCGGAGCAGGGTCTCCGAGAAGGGCCACAGCCCGTCCGACCAGCGGCACACGACCTGGTACCCGGTGCGTTGCGCCAGGATTGCCGGCTCTTCGGGGGTGAACTTGTGCGAGCTCTCGGTCCAGAGGCTCTCTCCGGAGCGCAGCGCGATGCGCAGACGCGCTCCGGGGATGTCGACCGCTTGCGCTCCAATCGAGCAGAGGTGCATCTCGATGCGCCGCTGAGCGGCGTTCCACCGCGCTTCGTGGGAGAAGCGGAGCAGGTCGAAGTCGGCCTGCAGCTCCCGATTCAACCGCGCAAGCACATTCAGGTTGAATGCCGCGGTAATCCTGGCGGGATCGTCGTAGGCGGCGAGCAGGTCCTCTTCAGGCTTGATCAGGTCGGTGCCCAGCAGGATCATGTCCCCCGGGGAAAGGATCCGGCGGATTTCGACCAGGAACTCCTCGGCTTCCGCGCGCTCGAAATTCCCTATCGTGCTCCCCAGAAAGAGCACGAGCAGCGGTTCCCCCGTCTCGCGGGACGCCGCCGCATAGGACAGTCCCGCCAGGTACTCCCCCTCGAAACGGTCCACCAGCAGGCCGCGCACTGCCATCATCTCGGTCTCGCAGCGCGCCAGGGCGGCGCGGGATATATCGATCGGGATATAGGTGAGAGGCGCCTCACGCGCCAGCGGCGCCAGCAGCAGGCGGCTCTTCCAGCCCGAGCCGCTTCCGAGCTCCGCGACGCATGCCGGCCGCCCGACGAGTGCCGCCATCTCGGCGGCGTGGCTCCTCAGGATGCGGGCATCGGCCCGCGCCAATCCATATTCGGGCATGAGGCAGATCACCTCGAACAGCGCGGAGCCGACATCGTCGTAGAGCCAGCGCGACGGGATCCTCTTCTGCCCCGGACCGGACAGCCCCGCGCGGATCTCCTCCGCGAGGTTCCGGGGGTCCGCGGCGGGCGGCATCCATCTCACGAGACGCGAAGCCCCGCGCGCGCTCACGGCTGCACCAGACGAAAGCCCGCATACAGATACGGATAGTGCGGCTGGAACCAGTTGCGGAAGGAGCGGCGCAGCAGCACGGCATCGGTGCGGGGCGAGCCCCCTTTCAGGACGAAGTGCCTGCCATCGAAGAAGTCGGCCGAATAGCCCGGGTATTGCCCGTTCGCCTTGAACCCCGCGAACGGCGCGAAGGGGGTCGAGGTCCACTCCCAGCCGTTGCCGAGGAGATCGTAGGCGCCAAAGGCGCTGCGCCCTTCCGGATGCGAGCCGACGGGTGTCGGATCCCACCGGTAGGAATCGAAGTTCCCATGGGCGATGGTCGGCGGTTCGTTCCCCCACGGATACTCACGCTCGCTTCCGTCGGGTGCTCCGCAGGCGGCCCGGTGCCATTCCGCTTCGGTCGGCAGCCGCATTCCTTTCCAGGCCGCGTAGGCCGAGGCTTCCGCCTGGCTGAGCCAGACCGGCTCTTCCATCGCGAGCGGCCGCTCGCGGAACATGCCGCGGAAGACCCAGCCGGAATGGTCGAGGCGCCAGAAGGAAGGATGCCCACGGCCCGATCGCCGCAGCCATTCCCAGTTGCCGGGGTCCCACAGCGACGCCGTCTCATACCCTCCGGCATGGACGAAGTCCAGGAACTCTCCGTTCGTGACCTTGAACGCCCCGATCCGGAAGCCGGGCACCTCGACCTGATGGGCCTCGAACTCGTTGTCCCAGCCGAAGCGTCCATCACGGGGTAATCCGAGCGTAGCCACCCCGGACGGCACCTCGCTCATCGAGGGCCCGGACCAGGCCATTCGAGAGGGCATGGGCTCGAGCTGCGCCAGCTTGAGCTCCAGGGGCAGCCGGTGCAGCGCATAGGCAAGCGTCTCGGCATGCATCAGGCGATGCTCGATGGCCATGTTGAGCAGTTCATTCCCTTCCTTGCCGCGCTCTTCGATATCCGATGTGGAGAGGCATTGGTCGATCGCAGAGCGGGTGGCGGCGCAGTAGGCGCGGACCTCCGGCTCCCGGGGCCATGCGGAAGCCGGCTCGTGCGGCAGCTCCCCATCCACGGGATCGATGCCGAAGGCGAACAGCCGGTCCAGTTCCGGACACGGTCCGCCGCGCGCCAGGAGATTGCGATCGAAGGCTTCGAGGTGGCCCAGATAAAAAATGAGCCGATGTCGCTCTGGGATGGGCCGCTCGAGAAGGGCCTCAGGCCGGACCAGGCCGAAGAGCCGGTCGGTCAGCGTCCTTGCCCCGGCAAGACGCGCCGCAATGGGATTTCGACTCTCGCGAAGCTCATAGGGCCGTGCCATTTGTCATCATAGGAACGTTGTTGGCGCCCGGCCAGCGGGAACCACCCGGTTTTCAAAGGTAAATTGCCCGTCTCCGGCTCCGTAGAATTCCGTAGGGGGACTTGGAGCGTTTGTATGTAAATCTTGTCGCGCAGGAGAGCTTCGCTGGAAATGGAGATGGTCCCTCGGAAATCTATGTCCCGCAAGGTTCGGAGAGAAGAGTAGTGATCGAGCTTCCCCCCGACGATCCCTCGCGTCCCCGCCCTCGGAAACCCCGTTTCCGGGCCAGATTCCGTTCAGCGACCGGGTCGCGACCTGCCGGGACGGACAACCCGGAATCCGGCGATTCGTTCGAAACCGCCTCGCTCGGCTTCCATTGGATTGGATTGGACGGGATCATCCTGGGGGCGAACCAGGCCGAGATGGACCTCTTGGGCTACTCCTGTGAGGAATTCATAGGCCGCCACGTCAGCGAGTTCCATGTTGACAAGGAAGTCATCGAGGACATCCTGCGCCGCCTCGCCGCGGGCGAGGTCATCCGCAACCGGGAGGCGCGCCTGCGGTGCAAGGACGGATCCATCAAGCACGTCCTCATCGACTCCAGCTCCCTGTGGAAGGACGGCCGCTGCGTGCACATGCGCTGCTTCACGCTCGACGTCACCGATCGACGACACGCCGAGGAGGCGCAGGCGCGCCTGGCCGCCATCGTCGAGTCCTCCCAGGACGCCATCATCGGCAAGACCCTCGAGGGGTACATCGTCTCCTGGAACGCCAGTGCCGAGCAGATGTTCGGCTACCGCGCCGACGAGGCGATCGGCAAGTCGGTCACCATGCTGATCCCGCCGGAGCTGCAGTTCGAGGAGCTGACGATCCTGGATAAGCTGCGGCGCGGCGAGCGCATCGAACACTACGAGACGGTGCGGGTGGCGAAGGACGGCCATCGGGTCGAAGTCTCCCTGACCATCTCCCCCATTCGCGATGGTGCGGGCAGGATCATCGGTGCCTCGAAAATCGCGCGCGACATCACGTCCCGCCGGCGCGACGAGCAGCGGCTGGCCACGCAGTACGGAGTCACCCAGGCCCTGGCCGAATCGGCCACCCTGAGCCAGGCGGCTTCCAGGATCCTCTATGCCATCTGCGAGCATCTCGGCTGGAAGGTGGGCGCCCTGTGGACCGTCGACGATCAGGGACAGGCGCTGCGCTGCGCGCAGTTCTATCATCGTCCCGACGTCCAGGTCACCGAATTCGAGGACAGCACCCGGCAGCTCGTCTTTCAGCGCGGCACCGGGCTCCCCGGGCGCGTCTGGGCGACGGGGAGGCCGGTGTGGATCCGGGACGTGGTCGCGGACGCGGGCTTCCTGCGCGCCTCGGTGGCCAGGGCCGAGAAGTTGCACGGCGGATTGGGCCTGCCCATCACGCTCGACCAGGAGGTCCTCGGCGTGATGGAGTTCTTCAGCGAGGAAATCCGCCAGCCGGAGCCCGACGTCATCGCCATGATGAAGGCCATTGGAAGCCAGATGGGCCAGTTCATCGAGCGCCGGCGCGCGGAGGAATCGGTCCAGAAGACCGTGGCGGAGAATGCCCGGCTGCTCGCTTCGCTCCAGGAGGCCGACCAGCGCAAGGACGAGTTCCTGGCGATGCTGGCCCACGAGCTGCGCAATCCACTGGCGCCCATCCGCAACGCCATCCAGATCATCCGGCGCAAGGGGCTGCCGGTTCCCGAGCTGCAGTGGTCCACCGAGGTGATCCACCGGCAGGTGCACCAGATGAGCCGCCTGGTCGACGACCTGATGGACATCTCCCGGATTACCCGCGGCAAGGTCGAGATGCGTAAGGAGAGCGTGGAGCTGTCGGAGGTCTTGAACGGCGCCCTGGAGGCGAGCCGGCCGCTCATCGAGAAGTGGGGCCATCATCTGACGATCTCCCTGCCGCCCCGTCCCGTTCGCCTGTTCGCCGATCCGACACGTCTGACCCAGGTCTTCCTGAACCTGCTCAACAACGCGGCGAAGTACACCGACCAGGGCGGCCGCATCGAGCTGAAAGCGGAGACGGACGGGAGCGACGTGGT
>DASTZC010000089.1 GCA_035764505.1 Candidatus Polarisedimenticolia bacterium | reverse complement strand
ACCGCCGGCGTCGTGTCGTAGACGATCTTGTACTCCATGTCGGCGGGGAAGAAGCCGCTGGCTTGCTCCATCGTGTGGTAGATCGTCTCGGCCGCCTTGAGCTGGTTGGCGCCAGGAAGCAGGTAGACCGCCATGGCGCCGGCGGGCTTGCCGTTCAGCCGCCCGAAGGAGTTGTAGTCCTGCGATCCCAGCTCGGCGCGCCCGACGTCCTTGATCCGGATCGCCCCGCCCGTCTCGGTCTCGCGGATGATGATGTTCTCGAACTCATCCGGGGTGGTGAGCCGTCCCGGCGCGCTCACCGTGTAGGTGAACTCCTGGTTCTTGGGAGACGGAGCCATGCCGACGCGCCCGGCGGGGGCCTGCAGGTTCTGCTCCTTGATGGCCGAGATGACATCCGAGGGGGTCAGCTTGAGCTGCGCCATGCGGTCGGGCCGCAGCCAGATGCGCATGCCGTAGTCGGTGCCGCCGAACAGGTCGACCTGCGCCACTCCCGGGATGCGCAGCAGCTGGTCGCGCAGGTTGATCCCGCAGTAGTTGATCAGGAACTTGGCGTCGTAGGTGCCGTTGGGGGAGGCGAGCGAGATGACCATCAGGATGCTGGGGCTCTGCTTCTTGACGGTGACCCCCTGCGCGATCACCTCCTGCGGCAGGCGGGCCTGCGCCGCGGAGACGCGGTTCTGCGTCAGGACGTTGGCGTTGTCCTGATCGACGCCCACCTCGAAGCTGACGTCGAGCTGCATGCGCCCGTCGCTGGTGTTGGAGGACTTCATATAGATCATCCGATCGACGCCGTTGACCTCCTGCTCGATCGGCGTGGCGACCGACTGCTCGACCGCGACGGCGGAGGCGCCCGGGTAGGTGGCGGTGACGCGGATCATGGGCGGGGCGAGGAAGGGATACTGCTCGATGCTCAATCCCTTGAGGGAGAAAGCCCCGAGCATGACGATCAGGATGGCGATGACGATTGCGACGATCGGTCGCCGTATGAAGAAATCAGCCATCTCTCAAGCCCCGGGCGCGGGCGCGGCGGGAGGCGGGGTATCCTCGATGGTGACCATCTTGGCCGCCACCTTGGCCCCGGGCCTCACCTTCTGCAGCCCCTCGACGATGATGCGGTCCCCGGGGTTGAGGCCCGAATCGATCACCCATAGCGCCCCGATGCGCTGGCCCGGCTTCACGGCACGCGACTCGACGGTGTCGTCCGGCTTCACCACCATCACGCTGTAGATCCCCTGCATCTCCTGGACCGCCCGCTGCGGCACCAGGAGGGCGCCTTTCTTGGTTTCCACCGTGGCGCGCACCTTGGCGAACTGTCCCGGCAGGACGATTCCCTGCGGGTTGGGGAAAGAGGCTTCCAGGAGGATGGTGCCGGTCTCCGCGTCGATGGCCCGGTCGACGAACAGGAACTTACCCTCGTAGGGATGCACCGAGTTGTCGGCCAGGACCATCTGGAAGGGGACGGTCCTTTTTTCAGCCTCTCCCTGCGCGGCCCGCAGGCGCGCGTAATGCAGGTAATCGGCTTCCGCCAGAGTGAAGCGGACGTGGATCGGGTCGATCTTGGAGATGCGTGTGAGAAGGGTGGGCAGGCCGCGTCCGACGAGCGTGCCCGCCTCCACTTCGGATTTGCCGATGAGGCCGTCGTCGGGCGCCAGCACCTTGGTGTAGCCCAGCTCCACCTGCGAGAGGCGGGTGGCTGCTTTGGCGGCGTCGACCGAAGCGGCGGCCGCCTTCTCCAGCGCCACGGAGGTCTCGTACTCCTGGCGCGAGACGGCGTTGTCCTTCACCAGCGGCTCGAAGCGCGCCACATCCTGCCTGGTGCGCGCCCATTGCGCCTGCGCCTCGGCCAGATCCGCCTTGGACTTCTCCAGAGATTCCTGGAAGGGGCGCGGATCGAGCGTATAGAGGAGCTGCCCCTTCTTCACCATCGTCCCTTCCTGGAAGTGCACCTTCTCGACGAACCCTTCGACGCGCGCCCGGATCTCGGTTTCGGTGTTGCCGCGCGTCTGGCCGACCGCCTCGACGTAGATCGGCACGTCTTTTTGCAGGACCGGGGCGGCCTTCACCTCGATGGGTCCGGCGGCGGGGGCTTCTTTGGATTTGCAGGCGAGAACGAGGAGGAAGGCGGCGGCCACGGCTGCGAGGCGGCGCCCCGGCGGCATGGAGAGAAGGAGTCTCACGGTTGTTCTCCCGGGCAGGAACGACCGCTGCCTGTCGCGACAATGATTATTGAACAGCGAAGATTCGCGAAGTCTAGCATAGGCATGCCTCCTGCCGCCGATCCCGCCGGTCTCCCGGCATTGCGTCCCGTCGGCGCTCCAATGCGCCTTCCCAGCCCGCCGGTCCGAGGGCCTCGAGGTCGAGTCCTTCCATGACGGCATGTCAGGAAGGCTCATACATGTAGGCCGCGATGGTCTTGCGGAGCGAGCGCGGCCGGCCGGCGCGAGCCAGCTTCATCGCGTAGGCCTTCTCGGCGACGTTGACCGCCAGGTTGAGCGAGATGCGGCGGATCGACGCCAGCGGAGGATAGAGGGAACCCTGCTCCAGATCCTCCCGCGAGACGAGGCGGGCCAGGGTGCGGGCCGCCTCCAGGAACAGCTCGTCGGGTATGGTGCGGGCGCGGCAGGCGACCGCCCCCAGCCCGATCCCCGGAAAGACATAGGCATTGTTTCCCTGGCCCGGATGAAACGTCTTTCCCTTCCAGGCGATCTCGCCGAAGGGGCTGCCGCTCGCGAAGATTGCCTTGCCGTCGCTCCATTCGTAGGCCTGCTGCGCCGTGCACTCGGCCTTTGACGTGGGGTTGGAGAGCGCGAAAATCACCGGCCGCTCGTTGATCCGGCTCATGCGCTCGATCACCTCGCGGGTGAAGGTGCCGGGCGCGCCGGTGGCACCGATGAGGACATCGGGGCGGATGGCGTCGATGGCGCCGAGGAAATCGAGCGGCTCGTGGTCGTGGGCGTACGGCAGGTTGTGCTCCATCAAATCCCTGCGGCTCCTGACGAGGAGCCCTTTGAGATCGACGAACCATAGCCGGCGGCATGCCTCATCTGGCGTCAGCCCCTCGTCCACGAATGCGGAGGCCACCAGGTCGGCGATGCCGGTCGCGGCCGAGCCCGCCCCGAGGAACATGATGCGCAGGTCCCGGAAGGGTTTCCCCGTGATGCGCGTCGAGGCGACGATCCCCGCCAGCGCCACCGCCGCCGTACCCTGGATGTCATCGTTGAAGCACAGGACGCGGTCGCGGTAGCGCCTCAAGAGTGCATAGGCGTTGGGGGTCAGAAAGTCCTCGAATTGGATCAGCGCCTGCGGATAGCGCGCCTGCACCGCCTCGACGAACTCGTCCACCAGGGCGAAGTAGGCGCGGCCCTTGAGCCTTTTGCGTGGATAGCCGAGGTAGAGAACGTCCTCGCGCATTTCCTTGTTTTCGGTCCCGACGTCCAGCGTCACCGGCAGGCATTGCTGGGGCGGGATGCCCGCGCAGGCGGTGTACAGGGCCAGCTTGCCGATCGGGATCCCCATGCCGTTGGCTCCCAGATCGCCGAGTCCCAGGATGCGCTGGCCGTCGGTGACGACGATGACGCGGATGTCTTTCTGCGGCCAGTTCCCCAGGATGCGGCGCATCTTGCCGCGCTCGCGCGGCGTGATCCAGAACCCCTTCGGCTGGCGCGCGATGTGCGAGAACTCCTTGCAGGCCTCGCCCACCGTGGGGGTGTAGATCAGCGGCATGATGGTCCCGATATGGTCGATCACCAGCCGATAAAAAAGCCCTTCGTTGCGCTCCTGCAGGCCCGACAGCAGCATGTAGCGATCGATGTCGCGAGGCAGGCGCTCGAGATTGGTCAGCACGCGTTGGATGAGCTGCTTCTCGCTGGAGACCACATCGGGGAGCAGTCCGGTCAGGCCGAGCCTCTCCCGCTCGGCGCGCGAGAAGGCGATCGATCGGTTGATGCTCTTGTCCCGCAGGATGTCGACGCCGCGCGCCGCCGTGCGCTTCATTTCGTCCCTCCGCTCCGCCAGCGCTCGTGATGCTCCTTCAGGATCGTGATCGCTTCATCGCCGGTCGCCACGCAGCGCGGGATCTCCAGGTCGGCGGCGCCGGCCAGCGGCGGGTCGGTCGACAACATCGAGGCCCGGGCCCATTGCACCAATCCCGGCCACATCGACCCTACCAGGATCAGCGGCGTGTCCTTCAGGTGCTTCACCTGCAGGAGCTGCCAGATCATCAAGGTCTCGAGGACCGTGCCGATGCCGCCCGGCGCCACCACGAAGGCGTCGGAGGTGATCACGAACTGGTGCAGCCGCGTGAAGAAGGTGCGGTGCTCGAAGGCCATGCCGACGAAGGCATTGACCTCCTGCTCGAAAGGAAGGTCGACGCGGATGCCGACGGAGCGCGACTTCCCGCCGCCGGCCGCGGCCCCCTCGTTGGCCGCCTGCATCAGTCCGGGGCCGCCGCCGGTGATGATGTCGCAGCCCAGCGAGGCCACGATCTCGGCCACGCGCTTGGTCTCTTCGTAGGCAAAGGTGCCCGGGCGCGCGCGGGCCGAGCCGAACAGCGTCACCCGGTAGCGTTCGCGCCGTGACGGGCGGATCCGGGCCAGGTTGTTGACGGCGTCCCACAGCTTCAGGATCGAGTCGGAGACGACCTGCCGGACCGCTTCTTCGTCCGCCAGGCTGACGGGCTCATTTCCCCGCTCGTCGCTCACGACCATATCTCACCCAACTGCCGTACTGGAGCCACGATCACGGGCTGAAATTGTCTCGGGTGAACAGCTCCCCAGAAGGGAGCTATGAATTGTTGGTTTGCGTGGAGTGGCGGCCCCTCAGCCGGCCGGTTACGAGCATGACCATTTCCCGTGTCCGACGGAGTGTCGCCTGTAAGTAGGTGCGGCCCTTCAGCCGCTGGCCGGTTTCCGGCCAGTCGGCTGTAAGGGTGTCCAAGCCCGGGTGGGCATATTACGAATTGTCGGACTCTGTGGAGCTGCGCCGCGCCTTCGTGCGCGCCTTCCCTTTTCGCCACCCATCCCACCGCCAGCTGCTCACCACGGGATGATCTTCCCCCCGTTCGTTGATGTAGCGCCGGTGCTCCAGCAGGGCCCCTGCGATCGCCTGCTTGGCGTAGGCGCTGCGCGAGCCGAGCTGCGGCAGGCGGTCGATCACGTCTTGTACCAGGTGAAAGCGGTCGATCTCGTTCAGCACGCACATGTCGAAGGGGGTCGTCGTGGTGCCTTCCTCCTTGTAGCCGCGCACGTGCAGGTTGTCGTGGTTGGTGCGCCGGTAGGTCAGGCGGTGCACCAGCCAGGGATAGCCGTGGAAGGCGAAGACGATCGTATTGTCGCGCGTGAAGAGAGCGTCGAAGTCGCGATCGCTCAGCCCGTGCGGGTGCTCGCCCGGCGGCTGCAGCTTCATCAGGTTGACGACGTTGATCACGCGCACCTTCAGCTCGGGCAGGTGCTTCCGGATCAGGTCGACGGCGGCCAGGGTTTCCAGCGTCGGCACGTCGCCGCAGCAGGCCATCACCACATCCGGCTCCTTGCCGCGATCGTTGCTGGCCCATTCCCAGATCCCGGCGCCGGCGGCGCAGTGCTCCACCGCCTGCCTCATGGTCAGCCACTGCGGCCCCGGCTGTTTGCCCGCCACGACCACGTTGACGTAGTTGCGGCTGCGCAGGCAGTGATCGGTCACTGAGAGCAGGCAGTTGGCATCCGGCGGGAGATAGACGCGCACCACCTCCGCCTTCTTGTTCACGACGTGGTCGATGAACCCCGGGTCCTGGTGCGAGAAGCCGTTGTGGTCCTGCCGCCAGACGTGCGAGCTGAGCAGGTAGTTCAGCGAGGCAATCGGCCGCCGCCACGGCAGATCGCGAGACACCTTCAGCCACTTGGCGTGCTGGTTGAACATCGAATCGACGATGTGGATGAAGGCCTCGTAGCAGGAGAAGAAACCGTGCCGTCCGGTGAGGAGGTACCCCTCCAGCCATCCCTGGCATTGGTGCTCGCTCAGCATCTCCATGACGCGCCCTTCCGGCGCCAACCCCTCGTCGGTGGGCAGGCGCTCCGCCATCCAGGCGCGCGAGGTAACTTGGAGCACGTCGTTCCAGCGGTTTGAGTTGAGCTCGTCGGGGCTGAACAGCCGGAAGTTGCGCGCCTCCAAATTGAGCTTCATCGCGTCGCGCAGGAAGGCTCCCATGACGCGCGTCGGCTCGGCATCCGAAGCCCCCGGCTTCGTCACACGCACGGCATAGCCGCGGAAATCGGGCAGCTTCAAGTCGCGCAGGAGCAGCCCGCCGTTGGCATGCGGGTTGGCGCTCATGCGGCGATTTCCCTCCGGCGCCAGCGCCGCGATCTCGGCGACCAGGCGGCCCTGAGCGTCGAACAGCTCTTTGGGCCGGTAGCTCTTCATCCAGCGCTCCAGCAGCTTCAGGTGCGCCGGGTTGTCGTGCAGCTCTCCCAGCGGCACCTGGTGCGAGCGCCACGAGCCCTCGGTCAACTTTCCATCGACCGTGCGCGGGCCGGTCCAGCCCTTGGGCGAGCGCAGCACGATCATCGGCCAGCGCGGGCGGCGCGGAACGCCGCCGCGGCGGGCCGCCGACTGGATGCGCCGGATGGCATCGAGCGCCCGATCCAGCGCCGCGGCCATCCCCCGGTGCATCGCCGCCGGGATGCTCCCTTCGACGAAGATCGGGTCGTAGCCGTAGCCGCGCAGCAGCTCGTCCAGCTCCTCGCCGGGGATGCGGGCCAGGACCGTCGGGCTGGCGATCTTGTAGCCGTTCAGGTGCAGGATCGGCAGAACCGCGCCGTCGGAGGCGGGGTTCAGGAACTTGTTCGAATGCCAGCTGGTGGCGAGCGGTCCCGTCTCCGCCTCGCCGTCGCCCACCACCGCCGCCACGATCAGATCGGGATTGTCGAAGGCGGCGCCGAAGGCGTGGCTCAGCGCGTAGCCCAGCTCGCCTCCCTCGTGGATCGAGCCGGGGGTCTCCGGCGCGACGTGGCTCGGGATGCCTCCCGGAAAGGAGAACTGCTTGAACAGCCGGCGCATCCCTTCTTCGTCCCTGGAGATGTTCGGATAGATCTCGCTGTAGGTCCCTTCCATCCAGGTATTGGCCACGATCCCCGGCCCGCCGTGCCCCGGACCGATGATGGTGATCATGTCGAGATCGCGATCGCGGATGACCCGGTTGAGATGCGCGTAGATGAAGTTCAGCCCGGGCGTCGTCCCCCAATGGCCAAGGAGCCGGGGCTTGACGTGCCGCTTCGCAAGCGGCTGCTTCAGCAGCGGATTGTCCAGCAGGTAGATCTGGCCGACGGAGAGATAGTTGGCGGCGCGCCACCAGGCGTCGATGCGGCGCATCGTGACGGCGCCGGGAGATTCGCGGCGGGAAATCTTCTTCATGAATGGCCTCGCTGCGCGGAGTCGACTTCGAGGCAAGCAGTCTCGCAGATCCGGCGGGCCAACTCCAAAAGGTTTCCCCGCCGGCGGCGCAGATCAACGGAAAACCTTGATGAAGTGGGCGCGCTCGTAGGCGGCGGGGTCGGGGATCTTCTGGAAGCTCATGTTGCCGCGCATCTCGTCGAGCGAGCCCCACTCGTTCTCTTCCATCCATTCCCCGACCTGACGGTGCACCGCCCGCAGGTGCGAGGGGCCGTGGCGCATCAGCGCAGAGACCATCTGCGTGACGTGCGCGCCTGCCATCGTCGCCTTGATCACATCGAGCGCCGTGTGCACGCCTCCGGTCACGGCAAGGGAGGCGCGCACGCGTCCCGACAGGGCCGCGAGGCCGCGCAGGCGGCGCTGCAGATGGGAGGATTGGGACAGCCCCAGGGCGCGCACCACTTCCAGCTCGAGAACATCGATGTCGACCCGATGGAAGCGGTTGAACATCACCAGGCCATCGGCTCCCGCATCATCGAGCTGGTGGGCGAAATGCGCGAACGCCGTGAACAGCGGCGTCAGCTTGACGGCGACCGGGATGCGCACCTGCTGCTTGACCTCCCGCACGATGTCGAGCATCTGCCGCTCCACCTCGGCGCCGCTCAGGGTGGGATCGCTGGCGGCGTGGTAGAGGTTCAGCTCCAGCGCGTCGGCCCCCGCCTGCTCGATCAGCCGGGCCATCGAGGTCCAGCCTCCGGCGGTCGAGCCGTTGAGCGAGGCGATGACCGGGATGCGCACCGCCTGTTTCACGCGCCGCAGGTGCTCCAGATACTCGTCGGGCCCGAGAGCCGTCTCCTGCTCCGGATTGTAGGTAGTAGCTTCGGCGAAAGAATCGCCGTGGCTCTCGATGTTGAAGAAGTCGTCCATCTGCTCGCCCTTGATGTCCTCCTCGTACAGGGAGCGCAGGACCAG
>DASTZC010000088.1 GCA_035764505.1 Candidatus Polarisedimenticolia bacterium | reverse complement strand
GAGCAGTTCTCGTCGGCGATGCACTCCGAGCAGCGGTCGTGGGTCTCGTCGCAGACCTTGCCCTGGGCCGGGCAGGGGTCGCCGGGGGAGGAGCAGACGCCGGACGTGCAGACTTCCGAGCCATCGCAGAAGTTACCGTTGACGCACTCGGCATTGGTGAGGCACTCGACGCAGGTGTTGGTTCCGGCATCGCAGAAGGGATGCGAGGGATCCTGACAGTCGGAGGTAACGTTGCAGCCGACGCAGACGCCGGTTTCGGGATGGCAGACCGGCGCGCCGGGGCCGGAGCAGTTCTCGTCGGCGATGCACTCCGAGCAGCGGTCGTTGACTTCGTCACAGACCTTGCCCTGGGCCGGGCACGGGTCGCCGGGGGAGGAGCAGGAGCCGTCGGAACAGGAGCCCGCACCATTGCAGAAGACGTTGTCGTCGCAGGAGTCGGCGTTGTTGGTATGGGAGCAGCCGGTGGCAGGATCGCAGAAATCATGGGTGCAGCCATTGCCATCGTCGCACCCCACGGGCGTTCCGGTGCACACTCCAAGGCGGCACTGGTCGGAATCGGTACAAAGGGTCCCATCGTCGCACGCGGAACCCTCTTCCACGGGCACGTTGTGGCACGTCGCCTCACCGCCGGATGAGTCACAGTCGTCAGCCGTGCAGGCGTTGTCGTCGTCACAGAAGCCGGTAACGCAGGGATCGAGCAGGCCGGCGAAGCTCAGGTCGGTACAGTCGCATTTCGAGCCGGATCCTGCCTGGGCCAGCGTGGTGCAGGCCGTATCATGGTTGGCGTTCTGTTCCCAGACACTGCACGAGGAGATGAGGAGATTGTGGTCGGCGTCGAAGCGATTGCAGCCAACGGTCGCTCGAAAGGTGATGAAGACGGGGCCGGCGTTATTCTGCAGGTCGCCGCAGGTATCCGGATTGCCTATCTTGTGACCTATCGGGTCGAGGTTGAGAAACTTATCGGAGTCGCAGTCGAGAGGATCCGCGTTGCCGTCCCCTGCGCCGACCTGCGGGGCGGACCCGGCGCAGGCGAGGGCAGTGTGATCGGGCAGGCTCAGGCCGTCGTTCGCGATGAAGAAGCCGAGGTCGTAGCGCTGGTTTGCCGTGGTTTCGAAGCGGACGGTGAAGTCCAGGGTGACCGTGTCGGTTGCGCTGCCGCAGACGTCCCCATCAACGGGGGTGGCGGCGACCACCGTGGTGACGACATCATTCGACGTGCAGGAGTTGAGGTTGGCGGGGCAGCCGACTCCAGACATGGGCAGGGGAGCGACCGGATCGGCCGGCGGCGGATTGAGGCATACGGCATCCATGAAGGCCCACGTCGCGGCGAGGTGGGAATCGGTGCCCACCGCGTGGAGCAGGAACTCGGCGCCCAGCGAATCATCGGGGTCGACGTACCAGCTGGAGGTGATGTTTCCCTGGGCATCGGCCACTACGGTCCAGGGCTGGTGGCCCGCCCCGCCGTCGGTGCCTCCCCTCGTGTGGATGACTTGTAGAGTCACCTCTTCACCCGCGCGGAAGCCGGCGCCTCGGATGCCGGCGGAAGCTCCCGGCTCATAGTCGAACAAGTCTGTCATGACGAAGGCCATCCGGCCGAAAGCTGCGATGGCCGTCGATCCAGACTGCGATCCTTCCGCCCGGACGAGGAACCGGTCGCTCTCGATATCGGAGGGTTTGATCGACCAGGTTGCGGAGAAAGTGCCGTTTGGGGCGGTCACCGTCCAGGTCCCATGGCCCATTCCAGCTTCGGCGGTGCCGTCGGCGTGGGTTACCGTCAGCCTGACGCTTTCCCCGGCCCCGAAGCCGCCACCATGAATCGTGAACGGTACTGCCGCGACTTGCCCGTCGTCGTCGATGGAGAGGAAGGCCCCTCCTGCCGCCACCCCCGGCCCAAACGTTCCGTAGGCCACGAGTACAACCAGCAAAATTCCCAGGGCGGCAATGGCCGCCGGCCTTCCGGACCGCAGAAACCCTCTGACTCCGCTGCTACAGTGAGCCACTCCGGACCTCGACATCAGTTCTCCCTGGGCAACCCCGCCAGGCCAGGATGGCCGGCGTTCTTTGTGCCCGAACGCTCATGAGAACGAGCGGAACCCCAGACCGTACATCGGCCGCTAACGATTGAAGCTAAAGAGGGACATCAATTTGTCTGGGAGGAGTACTTTCCGGAAACTGGCAGTGGCTCGGCCCGCTGCGAAGGTGCAAGAACAGCGCAAAGCTATCCGCAGGACCCCCATTCCTCGGAAGCCTCGAGAGCGACCAATTGAAGTAAGAAGTTAGAAGTCCGCTGCGTTCCCGGCTCCGGCCCCCCATCCGGCAGCTACGTCGAAACGACGGATATTGGGCGTTGCAAGTACGACTATTCCTGCCTCATGTCAAGAACATTCTTTTAAGGAATTTTGTGATTCCGCCATAGGCGCGATTTCCTGTCATGCGGCAGGGGAGTCGTCCGCCCGCGCCCGGGTGGAGAGGAGAAGCCCGCGGCGCGTCGGACGCTGCTGGCGCTGCGACCTCAAGGACCTCTCAACTCTTGTCAGTTTTCTCTTGCAGGGATGTCACCGACCGGGTTAGAAAAACAAAGCATCGACCTGACACGGTCAGAGAGCTTTTGAAGTGCCGGCAGCCTCGATCCCCCGGGACCTCCGGCGCCCAGCATGGTGACGCTGCAGCAGATCTACGACCGGCTGCACCCGACTTCCGACACCTGCTTCGACAACTCGGGCACCAATCGCTTCGTCGACTGCGGGACCACCGGACTCGGGACCAGCAACGGCACGGTGAAGGACATGCAGACGGGGCACATCTGGCTGAAGAACGGCAACTGCTTCGGCCTGACGAACTGGGCCGACGCCAACATCAAGGCGGCCGCCCTGGCCAACGGGCAGTGCGGCCTCGCCGATGGCTCGAAGGCGGGCGATTGGCGGCTCCCGACCGTGGAGGAATGGGAAGCTATCAACATGGTTGGGCCTGGGATCTTTTCAGCCGGGAGGTCAACGGCGGCTCCAAGACCTTCAACCTCTAGGTGTGGCGGGTGCGCGTGAGCCGCTGATCGACATCGAGGCGTCCTCGACGTTCAACGGTTGTCCGTCGACCGGGATTACGCCTCAACCGCCGCCAGCGCCTGGGCGAGATCGCCCCGCAGGTCCTCCGCACACTCGCACCCTGAAAGTGGTCCATCGAGATTTGGCGGGCGTTTTCGGCTCGGGTCACGTGCTTGGATCGGCAGTGGCGATGACAGGAAATTGCCGAGGACTCCCGAAAAGCGGTGAAGTACAGACCATCGAAGTCATGTGGGCCATTTCGGCTGGTTTCGCAGTCGAACCGGGTCCTTCAAGAGCCGCATGGTCTTGCGGCCTCGGTTGAATCCACGCAGCCTAGCGGACCAACCTTCCGGCCTCATTCTCGACCATTCTCGTATTCTGGTCGAATACCGCAAACCGTGCGTCGGGGTCTTGGAGACGTTCGTTGGCGGCCCGCTCCCGGGCCTGCGCAAGGTGGCAAAAGGGCGCGCCGACAAAGTCGAACCTCTTTTTCAACGGAACCCACCTTGCGACTCTAAAGGCGCTGGACGCGGCGCTTGCCGATGAGGGCTCAGAGCTGGAAGGTCGCAAGTGCTGGCGCCAGAGCCACCGCGTGCCCAACCACCCCCCGGCGAAGGAAGTCACGATCGCGATCATCTGAAGAATTGCGATGATGATCCTGCCGGTGGAAGATCTCGTGGGGAAAATCATGTCGAGCAGGTGAAAAAAGATCATCCACAACCCCACACACACCATCGTGCAGACGGCGAGCGCTATGTGGGTGAATCCCGAAGCCACGGCTTCGTCCCGGACCCGTCTCACAGTATTCATGGCACTGGGGCTGCGAGATTCGCGCCGTGGACTCAGAGTGGGATCCCTGGGAATCACGAGTTTGTCTCACCGTATGTTCAGCAGGGCAGGCTTCGAACGCCTTCGAACGACTGCTCGTCTCCGGGATGAGTATATATCGTGGATGGCAGGCCGCTACGGATTCTGCGGAGGCTCGACCACGGCCTCGAGCAGCACGTTGCCGGGATGGTACCGACCCGCCACCTCCTCCTCGTCGACGCGAAAGCCGAGCTTGACGAGGGAGGAGCGCAGCTCCGAAATGGGCCGGAAATGCACCCCGGGTCCACGGTTCCACCCCAGTCGGGTGGCCCACGTCTCGACCAGTCGTGTCCAGCGCGCGCCGCCCTGTCGGGAGACGTCAGCCTCCCGGATCAGCAGCCGACCCCCCGGCCTGAGCGCCGCCCGGCACCGTTTGAGAAGGGCCTCCTGTCTGTCGGTTTCGTAGTAGTGGAGCACGTCGACCAAAGTGATGACGTCGCAGACGGGCAGCGGAGTAACATGCAGGTCGCCTTCGACCAGTTCCACGGCCGGGAGACCACGGGCCGCCTGAAGCCCGCACCGCATCTTCCCCGGATCCCAGTCGACTCCGAGCACGCGGCGGCCCTCGCCGAGCTCCGCGAGCAGCACCGGCAGCATCCCGAGGCCGGTTCCCAGATCCACGGTGAATGAGTCCCTGAGAACACGCCGGGCAATCGCGCGGTAGCATGGATCCATCCGGTACTTCAGTCGCGCGTACCAGCGGAATTCGCGGGGAGTTCCGGCATAGCGGGCTGTTGCAGCCTTGAGCGCCTGCTCGATGGGATCACGCTGCGTCTTCGAAATGCCGATCAAGCCTTCTCCCTACATGACTCGTGAGCCTTGCAGGGAATTCTATCAGGGCCCGCAGCAGATCCCGGGAGCCACGAATCCGGAGCGCACCCGCCGCCCGCAGACTCCCGGTAGGAAGGATTTCGACGATTCCATCGCCGGATACCTAAAAGCGACGCTGCTTGAACTCTAGCAGAGCACGTGCGGCTGCCAGCCCGGCAGGCTGGAATCGGGTGGTGAGCCCGGCGCACCCCGGCAGATCCAGCGCTAGACCGCCACGGCACCCAATCGCGCTCGTGTCTTCGCCTGGATTGACAAGCGATGGTAGGGTTTGTAGTCGCACTTGGTGCAGCTGCTGGCGCGCACATCGGAAAGATACCAGCCTGAGGAGATCCACCCAAATTGGAAAGAGACGAAGACGACGACATCCGGGACATCGATCGTGGTGTCCTCTCATCCGATCCGGTTCTCGATACCGAGGCTGAAGTCTCTTGTCCCTGCTGCGGCGAAAGGGTTGTGATCGCCCTGGATCCTGGCGGCGGTACGACACAGGAGTACGTGGAAGATTGCCAGGTCTGCTGCCGGCCCTGGCGTGTACGGGTCAGGTATGACGAGACTGGAGCCGCGGAGGTTTCGGTCGAAGAGGCGCAGTAGGGCGGCTATCCCAGCACCACCCGGACCTGATGCTCGCCACCGTCGTCGGATAACGGGACAGGCGATTCTCCGGGGAGCTGGGTGCCGTCAAGGCTGATTCGGGATACTCCCCGGCAGGCTCCCCTCGGGTTCTCGACCGTGATCCGGTAAATCGTGCGTCCGTGACGATAGGTGATCTCGAACCCTTTCCACGCCCGGGGAATGCAGGGATCGATTCGCAGAGCGGAGCCTCGCTTCCGTAAGCCGAGAATCCACTCGAGGCCCGCCCGGTGCAGCCATCCCGCAGCCCCCGTGTACCAGGTCCATCCCCCGCGTCCCACGTGAGGAGGTTCGGAGTAGACGTCAGCGGCCACGGCGTACGGCTCCACCTTGTATTTTCGAACCTCGGCACGACTGCTCGTATGGCGGATGGGATTCAACAGGTCGAACAGCTCGCCGGCCTTGTCGCCGTCACCCATCTCGGCAAAAGCGATCACCGACCAGATCGCGGCATGGGTGTATTGCCCGCCGTTTTCCCGGATTCCCGGGGGATATCCTTTGATGTACCCCGGGTCGAGGGGCGTCCGGTTGAACGGCGGGGTGAGCAGCAGCAGAAGCCGGTCGGCGGGCCGGACGAGCTGACGCGCCACGGATGTCATGGCCTGGCGCGCCCGATCCAGGTTGCCGGCGCCGGAGAGAACCGCCCAGGACTGGGAGATCGAGTCGATCCGGCATTCTTCGCCCGCCGCCGTGCCCAGCGGTGTTCCATCATCGAAGAAGGCGCGTTTGTACCACTCCCCGTCCCATGCCTCCCGCTCGAGCGAAGCCTGGATCGAGTCGGCTTTCATCCGCCATCGCGCCGCACGCTCCACCTCGCCCCGCCGCTCGGCGAGCGGGATGAACTCCCGCAAGTTGGCCAGGAGAAACCAGCCCAGCCAAACGCTCTCTCCCCGGCCCTCGTAGCCGACACGGTTCATGCCGTCGTTCCAGTCCCCGGCGCCGATGAGGGGGAGGCCGTGGCTTCCCACCTCGAGACTCCGATCCAGGGCCCGCGCGCAATGCTCGAACAGCGTCGCCCGTTCCTCCGATTCCGTGGGCGCGAAATAGGCCTCCTGCTGCCTGTCCTCGAGCTGCGCTCCTTCGAGCCACGGAATCGCTTCGCCGAGCACTGCCGAGTCCTCGTTCGTCTCGAGATAGTGGGCCACGGCATACGAAAGCCAGAGCCGGTCGTCGGAGATTCGCGTCCTCACCCCACGGCCCGTGGGGGGGTGCCACCAGTGCTGGACGTCTCCCTCCCTGAACTGCCGGGCGGCCGCCCGCAAGATGTGCTCGCGCAGGATATCGGGCCGGACCGCCGCCAGGGCCATGACGTCCTGGAGCTGATCGCGGAAGCCGTACGCCCCGCCCGATTGGTAGAGCGCCGATCGGGACCAGATGCGGCACGAGAGAGTCTGATAGAGGAGCCAGCGATTGAGCATGAGATCCATGGAGCGATTCGGAGTCTTCACCTGTACCGCGTCGAGCAGAGAGTTCCAGTGCTCCTCGATGTCGCGCAGAACCCGATCGCAGCTCATGGCGCGATAGCGTACGATCAGGGCTCGGCACTCCTCGCGGCTCTGACCCTGTCCCAGGAGGAACAGCACCTGAGCACGTTCGCCGGGCTCGAGCTCGACGAGGGTCTGCAGCGCCGCGCACGGATCCAGACCCGCTCCGGTCTTTCCCGTGAAGGGCAGGCCGCGCTCCAGGGATTCGGGATGATCGAGACTCGCGTTGCGGCCCAGGAACTCGAGGCGATCGCCCGTCCAGGATCTCTGGAGGCCTCCGAGGTCGGCAAACGCGACCCGCTCCGCGAAATCGGCGTTCCAGGGGTTGGTGGCGAACAGGGCTCCGGTCTCGGGGTCGAGGTCGGTGACCACGCCGGGGACGGAGCCGCCGCGCGCCACCCCCAGGACCCACTCCGCATAGGCGGTGACCGAGAGCCGCCGCTTGCGGCCGGAGAGATTCTCCAGAGTGAGGCGGGAGATCTTGACCGGGTCGCGGGGCGGCACGAGCATCAGGAGATCCAGCCTGATGCCGTGCGAGCTGTGCTCGAAGCGGCTGTACCCCTGCCCGTGTCGGATGACATAGGGCCAGGCCTCCTCGCGGATCGGAAGGCAGGTGGGCCCCCACAGCAATCCGCTGTCTTCGTCGCGCACGTACAGGGTCTCGCCCGGAGCGTCGCTGACCGGATCGTTGGACCATGGCGTCAGCTTGTTCTCCCGGCTGTTCCCCGACCAGACGTACCCCGAGCCTGACTCCGAGACCTGGAAGCCGAAACTCGGGTTGGCCACCACGTTGATCCAGGGGGCCGGTGTCCATTGCCCTTTGCCCAGGGCGATGACATATTCGCGGCCATCGGGCGTGAATCCCCCCAGTCCGTTGAAGAACTCCAGCTCCAGGGTGGGAGGGGATTGTGCCGCAGCCGTCTCGCGCGGCGGTCGCGGCCGGAACAAGGCCGGTCGCGGCCGCTCCAGACGAATCACCTGCTCGGAGAGCGAGCCCCGGCTGGCCACGATGAGCAGGCGCGCCGCGGCGCGCAGCAGGATCAGATCCTGTGCGGGCAGGAGATCCTCGCGGAGCACGAAGACGGATCCTCGCTCCGCGTGCGCTTCGCGGCCCGCCGTGGATCGGCTCACCCGCACCATGGTTTCGATCGACTGCTGGAGGTCCTGGGCGTAGGAGGAGCCTCGCGCGTTGAGGATCACCAGATCGGCGGGAGCCCCCTTCAACCCCCAGTACTCATGGGCCTGCAGGAGCTGCCTCACGACGTCCCGCTCTTCGTCCCGCTCGATCCGCACGAGCGCGATCGGCAGGTCTCCGGAAATGCCGTAGGCCCAGAGGCCCGCCGCCCCGCGGCGGTTCGCCGCCAGGACCTGGGGCGCCGCGCGCAGCGTGGGATCGGCGTAGAGCAGTCGATTGGCCAGGCGCTGGAAGAGATGCGCCTCATCCTGCGTGATCCGCAAGTGATGCAGCTGGACCTGGGCCCGTGTCCATGCCAAAGTGCTTTCGCGCTCGAACGTTGCCGGCTGACGATACTTCTCGGCGATCTGCAGCGCCTCCTCCCGTGAATCGGCCAGAAGCGTGGTGTACCCGATGCGGATCGACGCCTGAGCCGGCAGCGCCAGGCGGTGCCGAAGGCTCACGATCGGATCCAGCACCGTCCCCGCCGTGTTGGTCAGGGGGCCCCCGTCGACCACGGAGATCGGCGCCCGGATTCCGCGTCCGCGTCCCAGAAAGCGTGCCCGGTCACTTTCGTACTGTGGGGCGTGGACGCTCTCGCCTTCCAGAGCCGCCAGGTGGGCGAGCCATACCGGGCGCTCCTCGGCCGAGCGCGGACGCCGCGCCACCAGCAAGGCGCCGAGATGGGCAACGAACTCCGATTGCACGAAGAAGTTGGAAAAGGCGGGGTGGGCTTCGTCCTGGGACTGCGGAGCCAGCACGATCTCGGCATAGGACGTGAAATCAATCTCGCGGTCGCGGTTTTCCAGATTGGTCACGGTCAATCGGCGCAGCTCGGCGTCGTCCTCGGCTGAGACCAGGATTTCGAGGGTAATCGCGAGGGAGCGATCCCTCTGCGTGATGCTGGCACGGTCCTCCGAGTAGACGACCTCGTAGTGGCCGGCGGCGGTCCCGCTGGGCTGGAAGCCGGCGGACCAGATGCCACCGGTCTGCACGTCCCGGAAAAAGACAAAGGTCCCCCAGCAGTCACGTGTCGTGTCCTCGCGCCAGCGGGTCACGGCGAGATCGCGCCACCGGCTGAACCCGGCCCCCGCCGCCGTGATCATGACGGTGTATCGCCCGTTGGAAAGAAGATGCGTGCGGGGAGTGATGTCGTGCGGCGAGTCGAGGCGCCGCAAGGTGGGGGGAAGCAGCTCCCGCACGAGGGTGGCGACCCGGACCTCCTCGGCCCGCGGCCGGGTGATGGCCACGGCGCGCGGTGTGCGCTCCTGGAGCAGGAGCTCTGCCGCCTGGACCATGGGATGGCCATGAAAGCGCTTCCGCGTCACTCCGTCATTCACCACGTTCCCCAGAGAGATGAGCGTCATCCCCTGGTGATGCGCCATGTAGGCGCGTACCACCGCGACGGAAGTCTTCTTGGGCAGCCTCGAGGGGGTGTAATCGAGCGCTTCGTAGAAGCCGTAGGCACCTCGCGCTCCTGCCTGCTCGAGCCGGATGAAATTCTCCAAGGCGGCGCCGGAATCGATCAAGGCGGCGAGCGCGGTGGCGTAGGGGGCCACCACCACGTCTTCGAACAGCCCACGCTTCAGCCCCAGGCCCGGGACCCCGAATGCGGAGTATTGATAGGTGAGCTCCGCGTCCCGCAGGTTGTAGGCCGATTCCGAGACTCCCCATGGGACTCCGCGCTCCGCTCCATAGCGGATCTGGCGTCCGACCACGAGGCGGCACGTGAGGTCGAGCAGGCTGTGGGGTGGCTGCGACATCACCAGCATCGGCATGAGGTACTCGAACATGGACCCGGACCAGGAGACCAGAGCGGCACCTTGCCCGATGGGCGTGAGAGAGCGGCCGAGATGGAACCAATGCTGGGGCGGCACGTCGCCCTTGGCGATGGCCAGGAAGCTTGCCAGCCGGGACTCGGAGGCCAGCAGGTCGTACCTGCCGGGATCGAGCGTGCTGTCGGCAACGCGATAGCCGAGGGAGAAGAGCTTGCTGGTCGGATCGAACAGGAACTGGAAGTCCATGGCATGGACCATCTCTTCGGCGAGCGCGGCGATGACGGAGAGCCGGGCCGCAAGGATACCCTCCTGGAGCTGCAGATCACGGACATGGCTCCTGACCGAGGCATGGACGGCGCCGGCCCAGATCAGGATTTCGGAACGAGAGTCATCGTGGTGCTCGCCGGCGAGCGTACGCGCGATGTCCAGCAGATTGTCTGCTCGAGATTCGAGCTGGTGGAAGCGTTGGAGCCGCTCGGGCATCGCGGCCGGAAAATCCACCAGCGCGACCGCCGTCGCCTCCAGGGCCTCGTGCAGCTGCGCTGCCGTGACCGTCTGCGCCCGGCCCGAAAGCTCGACCGTTTCCATCGAATCGAGCAGCAGATGCAGAGCGTCCCGGATCCCGTCAAGGACTTCCTGACCTGCGTGGGGGAAGTGCATGCGCTCGCGGCAGGCCTGGGACAAGGCGATCAGATAGCCTGCCAGGTTGCCGCTGTCGACCGTGGACACGTATTGCGGCTCCAGCGGCCGCAGGTCGAGGGTATCGTACCAGTTGAGGAAGTGACCCCGGATGCGGTGCAATCCGCCCATGGTCCGCAGCGTCTCCTCGAGCCGTTCCACCGTTTCCAGAGTTCCAATCCAGCCGAAATCACGGGCGACCGTCGTGCTGAGGAGATAGAGCCCCAGGTTTGTCGGTGAGGTGCGGTGGGCCACGACGTCGGGACCCTCCTGGAGGTTGTCCGGCGGAAGGGCATGGTTCCGCTCGTCCACGAACGTCTCGAAGAAGCGCCAGGTCCGGCGGGCGATAAGCCGAAAGGCGCGTGTTTCCGCGGGGGAGAGGACCTGCGACGTCGTGATCTTCGGAGGGACGCTGATGCGCCAGGCGAACGCGGGCGACGTCAGCCAGAGGAGAACGAATGGCAGGGCCACGGGCCAGGCCGAAGGCTTGAGCACCACGAAGGACAATCCCGCTCCGGCTGCGAGCAGCATGCCCCAGCGGAGCCGCCAGGCGAAGACGCGAAGTCTCAGGTCGGCTGCCTGGCTCGCTTGCGCGGCCGTCACCCACTCCAGAAGGTTTCGCTTCGTGATGTAAAGCCGGACCAGAGTTCGGCTGATGGCGTCCGCCATGAGCCACGCCTGATGGGCCAGCATGGTGAGGGTCAGGAGCGTCTGCGAGGCGGCCACCTGGATGTCGTCGCCCACGGCTCGCAGGTGGCTTCGCTTGGAGAATCCCCGGCGTTGGGGAATGAAGCCGTCCAGAATCGGGATTGCCGCCGGCACGACGATGGAGCCCACGAACAGGCCGGTCCAAAGGAGCGGAGAAACCGCCGGGAGGGTCCACGAGGCCACGGCCACCAGGAAGGCCGAAGGCGCGGCAAGGCTGCGCCGCAGGTTGTCCACCATCTTCCAGCGTGCATGGTGCGGAATCCTGACGGTGCCGCCCGAAGCATCCCGCGCTGTGCCCAGGATCCAGGGCAGGAGCTGCCAGTCACCCCGCACCCATCGGTGGTTGCGGTGCGCCGCCACGTCGTAGTTGGTGGGGAACTCCTCGAAGAGCTCCAGGTCGGTCGTCAGTCCGGCGCGCGCGAACGCGCTCTCGAACAGGTCGTGGCTGAGCAGGGCATTCTCCGGGACCTTCCCCTCCAGGGACGCTTCGAAGGCGTCGACGTCATAGATGCCTTTCCCGGTGTACGACCCTTCGCCGAACAGATCCTGATACACATCGGAGATCGCGGCCGCGTAAGGATCCACCCCTCCGGGACCGGAGATGATCCGCTGGTAGATCGTGCTCCCCAATCCCGTCGGGAGGGACGGCGTGAGCCTGGGCTGCAGGATCGCGTAGCCCTCGACGACCCGCCCCGCCCGGGGGTCGAAGCGCGGCCGGTTCAACGGGTGTGCCATCGCTCCGACCAGGCGGCGGGCGATCCCCATGGGCAGTCGCGTGTCGGCATCCAGGGTGATGACGTAGCGAACGCCCTCCGGCACCGTGGGTGGCTTGCCGTTGACTGCCATGAACGTGGTGTCCGCCGCGCCGCGCAGCAGCCGGTTCATCTCATGGAGCTTCCCGCGCTTTCTCTCCCACCCGATCCACTTGCCTTGCTCGGCGTTCCAGAGACGCCGGCGGTGCAACAGGAGAAATCGCTCGCCGCCCTCCGGGGAATTTCCATAGCGCGAGTTGAGACGCGCGATTCCCGCCCTCGCTGCGGCGAGGAGATCCTCGTCGCCGGGCATCTTCTCGGCGGTCGCGTCCGCCCAGTCCGTAAGCAGGGCGAAGTAAAACTCTTTCTCGGGGTTGGCCAGATAGTGCACCTCCATCTGCTCGATCTGTCCATCGACATCCTCGAGGCGCGTGAGCATCGTGGGCACGACGATGAGAGTTCGAAGAGCCGGAGGCACGCCCTGGGTGAGGTCGAGCTTGGGAAGAAGTCGGGGCGGCAGAAGAATTGGCACCAGTCGATGAACGAGGGAAACCGCGATGTCCGAAGCGGGAACCAGCCCGAGGATCCCCAGCAAAGCAAGGATCCATGGGGCAGCCCCGGCACTCCAGGTCAGGTGCAGAAGAGCGGAAAGCAGCAGCGCCGTGAGAACCGCGATGCCTCCCAGGTAGCCGACCCGCGTATGGGCGCGATAGACGCGACGCAGCCGGATGCGCAGCGGAACGCGAAACCCCAGAAGCTTCTCGAACGCTCTCCGGCCTCCGGCAAGGAGGTAATACCCAGGGTCCTTCTCGGCGCGCCCGGGGACGTCGGGGAGCAACACGGCTTGGCCATTCTCACCGCCGGCGCCACGAGCCAGGAGCACGGCTTCACGCG
The DNA here is from genome assembly GCA_035764505.1 of Candidatus Polarisedimenticolia bacterium. Taxonomy (NCBI): domain Bacteria; kingdom Pseudomonadati; phylum Acidobacteriota; class Candidatus Polarisedimenticolia; species Candidatus Polarisedimenticolia bacterium. The sequence goes on along the minus strand of DASTZC010000088.1, from coordinate 11,585 downwards.
CCACCTGGATCTCGGATCGCTTCGAGCCCCGCGAGAGCAGCTCGATCCGAGCCCGGTAGGCGTCTCGGGTCGCAAAATCCATGGCGGCGAACCCGGGGGCGGTGCGGAGGATTTCGTCCACCAGGCTGACGCTCTCGAAGAACTCGGGCCAGTGGATGGATGAAATCCAGCGCATGCTGGTGATGATGTTACGGACCGTGACGTTCGCCGCGGCCTGCGCCTGATGTTCCTGTGCAACCGCCTCGTCGGGCGAGGTCCCTTGCGCGCTCAGCCTCGCTTCCAGCCAGACCAAAGCGGGCATGGTGGAAGGGTCCTGGCCACGCAGCCGCTGAACGAACTGCACGGCAAAGGCGCGGTCCACAGGGGTCTCGCCCAGACTGCTCAGGATCTCGTCCGGGGGGTCCGGCGTTTGATCGCCGAAGCCCAGCAGGCTGTCGGCCAGCTCGTCCGCCCGGGCCCGTCCCTGGCGGGAGCGGATGATCAGCTGCGACAGACGCCGGAGGTTTTCCACCAGGGCCACGCGGAGATGGATGGCAACCGCCCAGATCTCTCCGATGGTGAGCGGCTGGACGCGTTCGTAGGCCCGCACGAAGCGCTGGAGCGTCTCCATCTCGAAGCGGCTGTCGGTATGCGCGACGTAGGCCCAGGCCAGCCCGTAGACGCGCGGGTATCCCGCCAGGTGGCCCGCGGCGATTCTCGGCAGTTTGCGGTAGTAGCTTCCCGGCAGGTGGTCCCGGATCCCTCGTAATTGCTCATCCACGACGTGGAAGTTGTCGAGGATCCACTCCGCGGCCGGTGTGATCTCCTGGTTCGCCAGCACGGTATCGGCGATGTTCCGGTATCCGGCCAGGAGGACGCTGGCGTTTTCGCGGACCCTGGCAAGGAGATTCCGCCCTCGGGCGGGCTTCCCAGCGACGGCGTGGGCCGCGGCCAGGCTCTCGGCATGTTGCTCCAGGCGCTCGATGCCGAAGATCTCGGCCCGGATCGCTTCTTCCACCGGGGAGTTATCGTCGAAGACGAGGGTAGCGGCCTTCACTCCGAGCCTCCCGTGACAGGTGAAGGGGGCGCTTCCGTTCCGTTGATTCGGGCAGATTCGGAACCAGGCGACGGGATCGTCTGCCGGCGGTGGCTCGGCCGTCGGTCGGCCTTCCGGCGTCCGACGAGAGTCGAGGCGGGGCTGGGTCCTGCCACCTCTGCCGTCCGATCACCGGGACCGCTACGCGACGTCATCTACCTTCTAGTAAACCGCGTACTCGTGCCCCAGGGGAATACCGCGAAAAACGCACAAACGGTCGAGCACCGAGGAGAGGGACATGATCCCAATGGGTGGGAATCCCGTGACTTGAAGCGGGCCGTCCTTTCTTCGTTGTTTGCGAGGGATCGCGCAGACTGCAGGTCTCGGATGTGGACGAGGAAGACCTTCATCGGGCTCCAAGAAAGCAGGATTGTAGCTCTCCTCCCGCTAAAACAGAAGTCGGCTACCTTCCCTCCCTCGAACCGGCGGATCTCTGATTAACTAAGGACCCGCGGTCAGGCACACATCTCTTGGACAATCAGCGTTCCGAGCGACCGGGAAGTGCCGGATACCTCTGCGAGGTGCCCTGAGGCTCTCAGCCTCATGTCCTTCTTCATTCGAGACATCCAGGAGGGCGATCGTGAGTGGGGAGACCTGGAAGAGAGAGCGTCAGTAACGGAAGCCTAGGAGGTTCCATTGCGCGAGGAAAAGCACGAAGAGCAACGCGGTCATGCTGATGATCGAATAGTAAACCCGGCCCCACAGGGTCCACCATCCGTGGCGCCAGGCACCTGCTGTGAACATCGCCATCAAGAGTGCCAACGCCGTGAAGCCGAGGGCCAGCCAAAGGAGCGCCACCATTTCGCGGGTCATTCCACGGACGAGCGTCATTCGGTACGCACTGTTGCCGATCCAGGCATCCAGTCCGGCCATCAGCACCACCGTCAACATTCCCGTCAGCACCGCGACTGCAAGCGCGACTTTCTGGGCGCCCGATCGATGCGCAACGAGCCGTCGCCGATGAGCAAGCCGGCTCGCCCACGCCATGATGGGCCAAGCGGTGAATGTGCTGGCCATCACGGCCAGGAGCGTCAGTACGTACGGCAGCTGGAACCGAATCGAATCCCACCAGGGGAGCTTCTCGAAAGCCGTGGGGAAGCCGATCTGATCGCCGAACATGTAGGTGATTCGCCCCGCTTCTTCACGGAAAGCTAGGAGCTCGTCCCGGCTTGTGCTGCGGAAAACAAACGGCTCGACCTCCACCCATTCGCTGCCGCTGCCACGGCGATCTTCCAATCGCAAAGTCCCGGCAGGAGTGGTCGTCACGCAGACCTGGCTGTCCCAGATGGCGAACTTTTCAATGGAGCGATGACCGTAGCGCGTCGATTGGTAGCATCCGTCAAGTCCCGTGCGTGTCGAAGAGCGGGCGGGCGGAGTCGGGAGCGTGGTCGGCCCCGGGTCCGGTAGGAAGAAGTCGAGCACCTCCCGGGCCACGCCACGATTCACTCCGAGGGCGTTGGTATTGGTGGCGACGAAAAGGCCCAGACCATGCTCCGGAACGAGAATCGCGAGGGCGGAATATCCAGGGGCGCTACCCGGATGCTGCAGCAAGCGCACGCCGCGGTAGTTCTGCTCCAGGAAGCCGAACGTCAACCCGGGGAGCCGGGGATGATGCGTGAACTGTCGCGCGTGCATCCGCCGCGCCGTGTCTTCCAGTAGGATCCGTGTTTCCCCGAACCGTCCTTCCTGAAGATGTGCCATGAGGAATCGCGCCATGTCCGGGGCCGTCGCGCTGACAGATCCCGCAGGCGGCACGTTACGAGAATCCAGAGGAGTGGGCACAAAGCGTTGGGTCTGAACGTCGTATTCGTATCCGGTCGCCAGGTCTGAGGCAAGTTCGGGAGGCAGGGGGATCCGCGCTGTCGTGCGGGACATCCCGAGAGGGCGAAAGACATTCTCCTGCAGGAAGTCGGCATACGGTTTTCCGGAAGCGACTTCCACGAGGTAGCCGGCCAGCCCGTAGCCATAGTTCGAATAGGCGGTGACCTGCCCCGGCGGGCGGACCCGTGGTGGCAACTCATGCGCCAGGTAGTCGCCGAGCGGCCGAACCTCGGCCGCTGTGCGCGCTGTGTAGCCGATGTTCTTGTCGTCGAAGCCGGCGGTATGGGTGAGCAGCTGCTCCAAGGTGACGGGCTCTTGAAAGTCGGGATCGACCTGGAACGCTGTCAGGTAGCGGTTCACATCAACGCGCAGGTCCAGCTTCCCGCGCTCGACAAGCTGCATTACGGCAGTGGCCGTAAAGGGCTTCGTCAAAGAGGCCAGATAGAAGAGCGTGCTCTGGGGATTCACCGGAATCTTCGCTTCCAGGTTGGCGAAGCCATAGCCGCGTAGCAGGACCACCTGGCCGTCCTTGACGACGATGATGAGGGCGCCCGGCACGTCTCCATCGGCAACCGCTTTCGCCAGCACGGCATCGACCGCTACCCGGAGCTTTTCATGGGTCGCAGGCGCGTGAGCTTCTTCCAGCGTCCGGGTTGAAGCCTCGCCAGGTTCACTCTTCGCCCCGGCATACCGAAACCCGGCTTGTGCCCGAGCTGAGGCGGCGACGCCGACCCATAGTCCACAACAAGCCAGCAAGACCCGAGGCAGGTGCATACGCGCTCCCTGGAAGGTCTGGCTACCAATACGGAAGCAATCACCGGGGAGTTCCCCCTGCTCCCCGGCGAAACTGAGTGCTGCATTCGGGCGAGATTCGGAGTCGTGCTCGAACCGGCAGCCGCAAACCAGAAGGTGCGCCGCGTCGAGGCGGAGGGACCCGATCACTTTTCCCTTGACAACAACTCACCGTTCGACTACTCTCATCGCTCATGTCCCGCATTGGTAAATCTCACCCGTTGACAACACCGCACTGCAATCCGGTTCGCTGACGGCACCCGACTTTCAATGTGAGGGATGAATCGGAGGGCACCTTTGCCCTCAAACATTTGCCCTTGTGGCAGAGGAGTAGTAAGCAGTATGGCAAAAGGTACAGTGAAGTGGTTCAACGATGCGAAGGGTTACGGCTTCATCACTCCGGAGGACGGGTCGAAGGATGTCTTCGTCCACCATTCCGGAATCGAGATGCAGGGATTCAAGAGCCTGGCCGAGGGCCAGAGCGTGGAATTCAACATCGTTCAGGGTCAGAAAGGACCGGCCGCGGAAAACGTCCGTCGGTCCTAGGATCGGAATAACCGTGGCGACCCCGGAAAACACCTCCGGGGTCGCACCGATTCGCTCTCATACTCCTTCCAAAGCGGCTGCTCCCTTCCCGAAGAATGAGCTCCATCGAGCTTTCCGATTGGGCAAGTTTCACTCGCCCGAGCCGGAGCAATGGGGTTCCTGCGAATAGCACGAATTCCTGAAAAACTGAGGACCCGCCTCGAGGCTGCAGGAAAAGAGTTAATGGCCCCATGTTGATCGCTGGACTTCGGCGGGACAATGAGAGGAGGGACTCAGAGATCCTTCCAGCCTACGCGAGAGGAACGGATCGATTCCTCAGCTTGTGCAGATGTCGGAAGCTGACCAGTTTCCCGATGTCTTCATCCCACAGCTTCAGCCGGATGGAATTCAGGCTCTGCCAAAGCGTGAGGTGCGTCACCTTCCGAAGCTCGGGATTCTCCCGCAAGCACTCGAGAAGCCGGTAGTTGGGGATGCGACTGCACACGTGATGAACGTGATGCACCCCGATGTTGCCCGTGAACCAGTGAAGGATTCGGGGCAAGTCATAAAAGGAGCTCCCCCGAAGCCCGGCGGCGTAGAAACCCCAGGCATCGCTTTTCTCCCAATACGTATCCTCGAACTGGTGCTGTATGTAGAAAAGCCAGACACCGGCGGCGGCGGCAATCATGGTAATCGGGAGCTGCACCTGGAGAAACGCCTGGAGTCCTACGGCTCGCCACATCACGACGATCACCGCCAGGATTACGAGATTCGTCAGCATGACGCTGGCCCACCCTCGCCGGCCGGTTCGTGTGAGGTTGGGCGGAAACCGGTGCCTGATGACGAAGAGGTAGATCGGGCCGATGCCGAGCAGGATGACGGGATGCCGGTATAGTCTGTAGCGCATCCGCTTCCACAGAGGTAGCCTGAGATACTCGGAGACCGTCAGGGTTGTAACGTCTCCGATATCACGCTGGTCCAGGTTTCCGGATGTCGCGTGGTGGATGGCGTGTGTCCTGCGCCAGTACCCATACGGGGTAAGGGACAGGACTCCCAGGATGAAGCCGAGCGTGTCATTGGCGGCTCTGGACCGGAAAAAAGATCCGTGCCCGCAGTCATGCTGAATGATGAAGAGTCGAATCAGGAAGCCAGCAGCCGGGACGGCGAGAAGCAGGGTGATCCAATAGGCGTGTTCGAGACTTCTCAACATGAGAAGCCACAGGAGAAAGAAAGGAATGGCGCTATTGAGCAACTGGAAGAGGCTGCGTCGAAGGACCGGTCGCGCGTAGGGCGCCAACGTCCGGTTCCATGCGGTCTCCTGAGCGATGGTGGTCAAAACCGAATCCCTTCTCCCGGGTCGTGATCGACTGTATCATCGCTTTGGCCAAGAACCCACCTCAGCCGATGATCCCCAGAATCTCATCCTTCTTGAGAATCAAGTAGTCGATCGCTTCAATCTCCATTTCCTGTCCCGCGTATTGGCCAATCAGGACCCTGTGCCCCTTCTTCGCTCGAGGTGGGACCGATTGGCCGGTCCTGCCGCTTCCCCCGTCGACCGCGACGAGCTTCGCCTGCATGGGCTTCTCCGTCGCCATCTCGGGGATGACGATGCCTTCCGGTATCTGATTCCGCTTCGACCCGAGGTGCCGGATGAAGATCCGGTTGGAAGGCGGTTTCGTCTACATGGCATGTCCTCACGTTGCTGACGAAGACTTCCAGCATTGCCCACTCCCCCCTGAGCCTGGGACTTTCGCCTTCCAATGAAGAAGAGAACCCCGCCTGCTCTCGGCAGCCGGGGTCCTCATGGCTCGGGTTATGGGCCGATTCCCTGGGATCGCCCCCACCGGAAATCCTGCCGGCTCTAGATGGCGGCACGAGCGGGGATTTTGTGAAAGGTCGAATTGCACACCTCATAGGACTGAACCACAGGCGCTCCTACCACGGTGGGCTCCATCGACTTCAGCACGGAGGCATACTTTCCGCGGGCATACGCCTCCGCATTCTCTTTCACATCCCAGAGGCTGATACCGACCGCATCGGTTCCGTTCGGAGCGACGAACACGATTTCATCCTGGAACCCCTTCTGCTTTCGGAGCTCGGGAAGAATCTCCTTCTCCAGGGTCTTGATGAATTCCGTCGTGCCGCCGGGCTTGAGATGGAAAGAAACGCTGCGAGCAAACATGCCGACCTCCTTGGTTGGTCTGGCTAAGCTTGGGGGGGGGACCAGATGACCTGTCTTAGTTCAGATGATCTGAAGAGTGGGGAGTGGTCCTCAATCTCGCTGCTCATTATTGGTTAATTAACTACACATGTCAAGAACAATGTGCAATAATCTTTCATTGCACGCTCTTACTTAAATGTTTCTAGTTAACCCGATCGTGGCTTGGAGTTGTTCGTGGATTTTCCGGTACTGATTCGCCACCGTCTCAAGGAGCTGGGAGTCGAGCAGAGGGATCTGGCCGCGGCCGCCCAGGTCACGGAGTCCTACGTTTCCCAGCTGCTGACAGGGAAGAAATCTCCGCCGCTCCCGGAGCGAACGGACATCTACGGCAAGATGGAAAGATTCCTGAGGCTGCCGGGGGGAAAGCTGGCGAAGCTGGCGGCCCTTCAACGCACCGAAGCACTGAAGAGAGCATTGAGCGAGCCTGCGAGGCCCTTGAACCAAGAGGTGCGCGAGCTGGTTCTCCGCAAATGTGAGCCCCGCACGAGAAGAGCCGTCCTGCCGATCTTCGAAAAAGAGCCCTTGGGCGCGCTGGAGCGCCTGGTTACCCAAAAGCTGCTGGACGTAGCCCAAGGAGTGGCAAGAGAGGAGCTGGATGATGAACAGTGGCTCCGTGTGATGGCCCGATTGAGCGGCAGCAGCTACCGGCAGATGCGCGTCATCGTTCTCGAGTTCTTGGAGAAGGACCTCTTCAACATCTCCGCGCAAAACTGCGCCGCATTCCTGGAGCCCCTCATTGAATCGTGGGATATCGACCTCGCGACGCTCGGGATGGAGATCGTACTGAGCCGCCGTCTGGTTCGGGGCGCGCCGAAAAAGTTCGAGTTTGTAGAACGCCAGCCGGCCGCGCCGACCGTTGAAGAGCCTGGGCTGCAAGCCTTTCTCAGGGACCCACGCCTTCGCGCCGATGCGAGCGCCGAAGAAATCGAGTTTCTCAGGCGGCTTCGATTTGCGGGAAGGAAGCCAACCCCGCTTTACTATTACCGGGAGCTTCAGAGTCTGCGGGATCCTCTCCATTTCGGCGACGCCGGCCCGGGACAAGCTCGGCCTGGCCGAAGGAAGCCAGGTCGCGCACGCGGTGTGAAATGATGAGGTGCGACGAACCGTTGAGGCCGCGGCCGATTGAGATGGTCGCTGGCCGTGGCACGATGAGCTCGAAGACCGGGCTGAAATCCGCCTTCCTGGGGGAGAAGGAACTCCGGCCGGAGACACTCCGTGCTAGAATACAGCTCACTTGATTACCGCAGAGATCCTGCATTGACCTGCATTGAGTTGACCCGGGATCAGGGGAGCGAAGGAAGTGGCCTGATTGTGGAGGAGGGTGATTTGCTGGAACTTCTGATCCATCAGCCGATTTTCATCGGTTTCAAAGCGGACAACAACCTCCGGCAGCACCTCGAATCACTGAACGCTTCCGACCAGAAGTACTTCAGCAACGAGGATTCGACCTTCTTGCGCATCTGCCGGGTGGGTGAAGACATCTACGTCGGCAAGCTCATTCACGAAAGCCTGACGACCGACCGGGTGGAAGACATCCGCCGCAACGTCCTGAGCATCGTGAATAAGATCGCCAGTGAAGTGCGGCTTCCCGCCAATCTGAAGATCCTCGCCTGCAGCGTGGCCTGAGCGGGACCATCCCGCCAGCCATCCAGCGCGGCTCGGCGCGTCGCTTCCCCTCGACCACTTCCCTCTGGAAAGAATGAAGGAGAGCACTGTCTCCATGCGGTTCTCGAGATTGACAACCCATGCGGATCTGCTGAGGTGCGGCTTCAAGAGGCCGAGGCCAAGGACGACGAAATTCGTCCTCTGCCTCACTCGGATGCGCGGTGACATCGTAGCGGGCCCCCGATGCCATGAAAGCCTCTGCGGCCGGCACATTGATTGAATCCCCCTTGAGGCATACACTGCATAAAGTCTGCTGGTAACTCGGAGTCTGAGGAGAGGAACGGATCTTGGTCACCGCAGTACACGTTTGCTCGTTCTGTACCGGCTCCGGCCTCTGCCATCGATGCGGCGGCACCGGCACCTTTCGCACCACCCGACACCGCTCCCAACCCTGCCAGGAGTGCGGAGCCACGGGCAAGTGCCCTCTTTGTGGAGGCACGGGGTCCCGAACAGGTGAAAAGCCGGGGAAGAAGCTGCTCGGCTAGGGTTCCCTCTTCCCAACGCTTTGTGAACTCTCTCCATCGCAACTCGACACCGAATTGTCGCTGCTCGTCCACCGGATCGAGCCCGCCGGACACCATCCTTTAAGACGAGCCTCGGACCCTTCACTGGGGTCTCGGGCGGATCGACGGCCCGGACCGCCGCAGCCTCCCGACCGCCGTCACCGGGAGCCCGGCGCGGCGGTCCGGTGCCGCACCTGATCAGAGGATCGCGAGGATGGCTGCAAAGCGGGAGGGGCGCAGCATGGCGACTCTGGAGTACCGCATCGGGACCGCGTCGTTCGCGTGGGAATCCTGCCCGACCTGGGAGAGCCGCTCCCGCCAGGTCCTTGCCATCCTGGCGGCGTGGGGACGCGAGGGGTGGCAGATCAGCCGGCTGAATGCGTCGGCCGGAATCCGCGTCGGGGCGCGCGGCTTCTGCATCCTCCTGGAGCGCCCTCTCCGCGAGGCGCGCCAGGCTCCGCGCCCTTCAGCTTCCCGTCGCGGCGGCCGCCAGCTTTCCGCCGCCTGAGGCGCTGCGCGGGCGCGCCCCTTCCGAGGCGGCGCTCGCCGTGCGGAACACCACTTTCCTGTCGAAAGTCTCTTCGAACAGCTCCGCCTTTTCCTGAGCGCCGTGGATCTCCACCGAGACGTCGCGTGGCGCCCTCAGGATGAGGAGCAGCCGGCGCCGGTCGAGATGGCAGCGCAGATCCTGGATTCCCTGCGAATGCCGGCGGTCGAGGGCGTCGGCGATGCGCAGCAAGGAGGCCAGGCGGCGCACCAGCTCCCGATCGTCCTTGGGGAGGGCGGACCATTCCTTGTGCTTCTTGCGCGGCGCGGCGCGCCGGTGAAAACGCGCCACCTGCGCGATGATCTCGCGCTCGCGCGGCGTGAACCCGTCCAGATGGGCATGCGAAATCAGGTGGTAGCTGTGCTTGTGGTGCTGGCGGTAGGCCACCACGTAGCCGACGTCGTGCAGCAGCGCCGCGGCCGAGAGCAGGTCGCGCGAGTAAGGGTCGATGCCGAGAGGCTGCGCCACCTGATCGAACAGCATCAGCGCCAGCCGTTGCGCCTGCACTCCATGCTTGCTCTCGAAGCCCAGGGATCGGCCGAACGACTCGGCGGCCGCCATGCGGGGACGCGGCGCGGGGGAGGCCTTCGACAGCGTGCGCCCGATCATACGGTTCAGCAGGGCGTGCCGGATGCCGCGCGCACTGACGCGCAAAGAGTTCACCTTGAGCTGGTCCATCAGCTCGTAGAGGATGGTGATCCCGGCCAGGATGATGTCGGCGCGATCGGCGGAGAGCCCCGGCATCTGGCGGCGCTCCGAGAGGGGGCGCCGCAGCAGCGCCTGGCGCAAATGAAGGATCTCGGCCTGCGTCATCTCGTACCCCTGCACCGACCGGCCCTGCAGCCCCTCGCGCGCCATGGCCATCTGGGCGATAGTGGTGGCCGTCCCGCCCGAGGCGATGAGGAACTGCACCGGCGGGTCGGCGTCGATCCCCGCCTCCCCCAGGACGTGCCGCACGCGTCGCCGCATCGCCTTGAACTCGTCCGTCTTCACCGGATCAGACACGAGGAACTCCTCGGTGAGGGCCACGGCGCCGAGACGCAGGGAATGGACCTCACGGATGGCGCTGCCGGTGGCGAGGATCACCTCGGAGCTGCCGCCGCCGATGTCGGCCACGGCGCACGACCTGCCGGCCAGCTCGAAGCTCGAGGTGGCGCTCTCGAAGGCCAGGCGCGCCTCCTCGGGTCCTGAGATGACCCGCACTTTCAATCCCGTCTTCGCGCGAATCCGGTCGAGGAGGGCGCGGCGGTTGGAGGCCTCCCGGATGGCGCTGGTCGCCACCGCCGTGACCTTGCGCACGCCGCGCGAGCGGATGATGTCGGCCATCCTTCCGAGCGCCTCCACCGCCGAGGCCGTCGCCGCGGCCGAAAGCCGATGGCGCCGGATGAGCCCCGCGGCGAGGCGCGGCACCGCGCGCTCCTCGTCGAGGGTCCGGTAGGTCCCGTCGTCCTGGACCTCGACGATCATCGACCGGATCGTGTTGGAGCCGATGTCGACGATCGCCAACAGGCGCGGTTTCATCGCTTCGCCCGCCGCGGGCGGCGCGCCGGAGAGCTTCCCGGCTTCCAGCGGATGTCGATCACCGGAAGGGTGGCGATCTCCCGGCGTGACTCCTGCAGGCGCCGCTGCCGCTCGCGCGCCAGCGCCCGGCGCATGTCCTTGGACGAGCCGTTGTCCTCCAGGAATTCCACCAGCATGTCGAGATCGTGCAGCTTCCCCAGCGTGTGCTGCGCGCTTTGCGCCTTTTCCAGCACCGGCTCGGCGCCCACGAGCCCCAGCGGGGAGAGCAGCTCCAGCAGGTAGCGGTAGTGCTTCACGGCGATGCGCAGCCGGTGCATGGCTCTCGGGGAGCCGCTGCGGGCATTGCGGCGCGCCTTGGCGAGCCGCGCCAGCCGCTCCTCGAGGAGCTGCTCGGCCCTCGTCCTGACCGCGCCGGGCGCCGGATCGTGGAAGCGCGCACGCAGGGCAGCGATGCGCTTGCGGGCCTCCGGCAGGCTGCGAGGCCGGCGCCGGCGCGGGACGGGCAGGCACCGGGAGCAGAGCTTCTTCAGCGAGCGGGAATGATCCTGATCCAGGTCGGGACACAGTTTCGCCGCCACGAGCCGCATGACGTCGGCGTTGCGCGTGTCGGAGACGGCACGCCGGATTTTGCGGGCCCGCCGCCAGAGGCGACGCGCCCGGCGCTGGGGAAGAAAAGGATTGAGAAAGGCGACCAGCTCCTGCAGCCGCCGGGTCGCGACGCGAATGTCGTGATAGGCCTCCTCGTCACCGCGGCGCAGGATGCGCGCGCGCAGCTGGAGGAGCTCGCGGCTGCGTTCGTCCAGCAGATGCAGCCAGGGGATGTTCCGGCCTTGCGGTCCGAGCTTTTTGGGATTCATAGGCGCTCCAGTCCGGGAGGGAGCGAGAATAAGGGGTCGAAAGGAGCGAGTCAATTCT
>DASTZC010000087.1 GCA_035764505.1 Candidatus Polarisedimenticolia bacterium | reverse complement strand
CGGTGGTCAGGCTCCTTTCGCCTCCTTGGTTGCCTTCGCCGCCTCTCGAGCCGCCTTCGCCGCCGAGATTCTCGCCCTCCGTCACCAACTCGCCGTCCTAGAACGGTCGAGTCCCGCTCGACGCCCGTTCACCTGCTGGGACCGGGCTCTCTGGGCCTTCGCCCTCCGTCATTGGAGCGGCTGGAAAGACTCCTTGGTTCTGGTCAAGCCGGAGACCGTGATCGCCTGGCACCGCCACGCGTTCCGCCTCTTCTGATATGGGACGACCGATCAATTCTGATTGCAGCTCGCTCGGTTCCCTCCGGTGATCCTGGAGCAGAGAAAGCGGCGGTCGAGGCGACAGGCGCGACGGTTGATCACTCTGATATTCGCGGATCGAGCTTGTGACTCGCCGTCATGGTCGTGATCCGTCGGGAGCTGCCTCGGACTGGCTTCGTGGGTCAGGCCGTTTGCCTGCCACATAGAAGAAGCGAGGGTCCTCCTTTCCGTGTGTCCCTCGACCGACGCTCGCTCTGCTCCAGGAGATCCCATCCTCGTACTTTTCTCCTTAGGTGCGCCGTTGATCGTGATCTAGGCGGCGCGACCGTGCCCCTTGGTGCGCTGCTGCTCCTTCTCGACCTGCATTCCGATCGCCCAGATGAAGCCGAGCAGCTCGCGGCCGATGGCGGTGGCGACCTTCTGCCGGAGCTTGCCCTTGGCCGTGAGGCGCCGGTAGCGCGAGCACAGTCGGTGCGCCGCCTTCCAGGCGATCTCCTTGACCTCCTCACTCAGTCCCTCCTGGCGCTGCCTGAGAAGTGGCGACATCGAGGGCCGGTACTGGTATGCCCAAGCCGCCTCGCCGATGATGCGGCGCAGGTGGGCGTTACCCGTCTTGGTGATCGCTCCCCGGCGCACGCTGCTGCCCGTCGAGTCCTCGCTCGAGACCATACCGCTGTAACCCATGAGCTGCTTGGGTCGGGAGAAGCGCGAGAGTGGACCCACCTCGGCCACGATGCTCGCCGCGGAGACCTTCTTGATCCCGCGCAGGGCCTGCAGCCCAGAAATCACCGCCCGCATCTCCGCTGGCGCCGCCTCGATTGCCTGGTCAATCGCTGCTTCCAGCCGCGCCACCCTCTCCGCCGCGTGCTCCACCTCGTGCAGGTAGTCGAGGAAGGCGGCCTCCTGGGCCGCGTGCTCGAAGCGCAGCGTCTTCACCCACAGGAGGTGCTTCACCGTCCAGCTCTTCACGCCTGCCGCCGCGCGGAGCCCGCGGCGCAAGAGAAATTTACCGAGGCGGTGCCGCGCACGCAGTTGGTCCTTCTTCGCAGCCTCGCGTGCCCGCACCAGGTCGCGCAGCGCTTCGTGCGCGGCATCCGGCACCCACACCGCCGTCAGATCGCCACTTCGATAGCAGCGCGCCAGTTTCTCAGCATCCCGCCGGTTGGTCTTCACCCGATCCCCCGACTTTACCGGTACCAACGTCGGTGCGACCACGTCACAGTGCACTCCAAGCTCGCTGAGTTGCCAGTACAAGCTGTACCCGTGAGGTCCCGCCTCGTAACAGATCCGAAGTCGGCTCGCCGGCCCCAACTTCTTCACCAGCCGCCGCACCGCATCCTCGCGGCTGGGGATGATCCCCAGCGACCTCACCTCGCCTCCCGGCTCTGCTACCGCGACGGCGATCTTCTCCGTGTCCACATCGAAGCCCACGTGTCGGATATCTTTGTCCATCGGCTGGCTCCTTTCGCTCGTAGCTCTGCGCTACGGTCAGCCGATCGCGAGCGTAACCTACGGACTCGCGATTGGAGCCGGTCGTCCCATTCTGACTGGCGCCGGAAGTCTCTGGCCGGCCGCCCGAAAACACGGGCCGAGATTCGACGTCTCATCCGGCAGATGGCCCAGGAGAACCCAACCTGGGGCGCTGTCGGGTAGGACGATGGCGCGGACCGGGCTTCGAATGATGCCGACGTTTCCATCGTCCCCCCTAAGATTCCGTACATCGGGTTTTCCCCAGTACGGCTCCAAGGCCGGCTTATCAGACGGGCCTTCCTGCACGGCGCCCACACATCGCGTCGTCAGTTTGCCTCCGTCCTTCGTGCATTCCGTGGCAGCGCGTTCCCTTCGATCGGAGTCGAAGACGCCTGCTCGATGGTGCACCGCCGTGCGAGCGGCCCACGCCGCTCTACCCCAGGGGCCCTCGCTCCGACCGAGTTGTATTGTCTCGGCCCTCATCGCTTAATCGGCCCCATCCGCCCCACTCCCAGGCACGTCACAACTTCCCTGCATAGCAGGTTATATGCGGCGCCTTCGCTGTGCCGGCTTCCCGGCCTCGGCGACCCGCGAGCGGTTCCGGGCTTTCGCTGACTGCTCCTTCTTGGCATGTCGTCCTCTAAGACCCCGGGAAGTCCGTCGATGTTCATCTCCCAGCTCTGCTCATCGCCGGCTTCGGCCTTCGCCTTCCTGAGAAAGGCTCGGCACTCCCAATCCCCCACAATCCGGTTCACGTGGGGCCGTGCTTTCGGGGCTTCCTGGTTCGCTTCCGCTACAACCTGCCAAGTCGCTTGCCTCCCTTGCCGGATCGACCGAGATTCCTCGGCCACGGAGACTTTTACGTCCGGGCTTTCGATGGGTCGGTCGCCCTTCCCATCGCCGGGTATGACTACAGTGGTGGCTGGGCGCCTCCACCGGCGGGACTCCCACCCGCTGGAACATCAGCTAGCCTCGCTGCACCCCAGGATCCACGGAGAACTCCTGAAGCTCGGCTACGTCGTCGGCGAGCGCACGGCGTCCCGCTATCTGGCCCGCGTCCGGCCGGGCCCGAAATCACGGCCAGATTTCCCTGTGTCTCCTCAAATCGCCTCC
>DASTZC010000086.1 GCA_035764505.1 Candidatus Polarisedimenticolia bacterium | reverse complement strand
GGTGGAAGGACTTCAATGAGAAGGCGGGGCCTTCGCGGCGCCGCACGTCGTCCCGCAGCCGGAGTATCTCGCGCTTGCCGACGGCGTAGGACATCGGCTGAGTGGGCGTCTTGGTATAGCGCTTGATTTCGCCGGCGGCGCTGACCGGGTTGATCCGCGCGATCTCGACCAGCAGGCGCACCGCCTCGTCGAAGGACATGCCCCGGGCGTGCAGCCCCGTGTCGATGACGACGCGCGTGCAGCGCCAGAGATAGTCCTTGAGCTGCAGCAGCCGGGTTCGCGGGTCGACGTAGAATCCCTGCTCTCCCATCATCTCCTCGCAATACAGCGCCCAGCCTTCCACCATCACCGGCGTGGAGATCTGCCGCCGCGGCGAGGAGGCCGCGCGGTTGGCGAGGGTGAACTGCGCATGGTGCCCGGGATAGCCCTCGTGCACGCAGGTGATGGGAATCGATGGGAGCATGTGCTCCTTGATCTGCAAGCGCTGCTCCGCCTCGCCCAGCGACGCGTCGGGAGGGGTCACCCAGAAAACTCCCTGCTGTCCATCCTCGAAAGGTGCCGGCGGAACGTAGGCGGCGAACGGGGTGGTCTTGCGCTCGAAGACGGGGGTCTCGACGACCTCCAGGCTCTCGCCGGCAGGCAGGTCCAGGAGATTCTTCTCCCGCACGAACCGACGCGCCTTGGCGATCTCCTCGCGGTAGGCCTCCACCAGCCGTTCCGGGCTCGGGACATCCTGATGGAACTCCTCGACCTGCTCCTCCCAGCTGCGAGCGGAGATGCTCGCGGCCGCCTGCTTCAGCTTCTCCTGCGTTTCGGCGAGCTCCCGGCGTCCGAACTCCTCCAGGTCGTCCACCCCGTCCGACAGGCCGTGAGCCTCGCGCAGGAGAAACTCGAAGTGCTCGCGCCCCACGGCGAAGCTGCCGCCCGCGCCGGGGACCACCCGGTCGCGCAGGAACTGGAGGTAGTCGAGCATCGCCTGCCGGGCCAGGGCCGCCGAGGACTCCACTTCGGCGCTGCGCGCCGGTGCCTCGCGCCGGCACCACCCCGCCGCTTCCTCGAGAAACTCGAGGGCGCCCGCTCCCAGCTCCAGGGACATCTCGGCCCACAGGCGCGGCACCTCGCCGGGGGAATCGAGGTTGCGCCGCGCTTCCTCCAGGATTCGCGGGACCTCTCGCATTCTGGCCGCCAGCGGTCCCGCGCGCTCCCCTGCCGGCGCGTAGGGGCGCAGGATCACGAGGTACAGCCCGAAGGTCGCCTCCTCGAGATAGCACCCGGGGTTGCGAAAAGGAACGCGCACGTCCTCCTGGGAGCGCAGCAGGGTCCGGATCTCTCCTTCGAGAAGATCCAGATCCAGCCGAGCGTCGGCGTCGGCTTCCGGATGCCGGGCGCGGAACTGCTCGATCTCCTTCAGGTGCGCGCGCAGCTCGCCCGCCTGGGAGTCCAGCGCGTCGCGCGAAAAAGATGCCAGAACATGGTCGTGCCGATGGATTCCCAGGTAGGTGGCGCTCACCGGCGCGTGCCGCCACAAGGTCTCCAGGATGCGCTGTGCGAGCGCGGCGATGTCGCTCATAGAGCGGGGATTATACCTCGTCTTGACACTCTTCTCGGCGCTGTGAAAGAATCCGTTTTCCTCACGGCCATTCGATCTGCATGTAAGGATCCCTCTCGATGAAAATCCTGGTGGTGGGAGGCGGGGGACGCGAGCACGCCCTGGCCTGGAAGCTGCGCCAGAGTCCGCGTGTCAGCGCCGTCTACGCGGCGCCCGGCAACGCCGGCATCGCCGCGGTCGCCGACTGCGTCCCGATCGACGCTTCCAGCGTCGTGGAGCTGGCGGAGTTCGCCGAGAAGGTGCGCATCGACCTCACCGTGGTCGGCGGTGAGCTGCCGCTGACTCTCGGGATTGCGGAAGAGTTCGAGAAGCGCGAACTCAAGCTGTTCGGGGCGTCACGGGCCGCCGCCGAGATCGAGTCGAGCAAGGTCTTCGCCAAGGAATTCATGGGACGCCACGGCATCCCGACCGCCGCATTTGTCGCCTGCGCCTCGCCCGAGGAAGCCCTGGCGGCGCTGCGCCGGCGCGGCAAGCCGGATTTCCCCGTCGTCCTGAAAGCCGATGGGCTAGCTTCCGGCAAGGGCGTGGTGATCGCCGACAGCGCCGCGGATGCCGAGGGCGCCGTGGCGGACATCATGAAGCGCCGGAAGTTCGGCACGGCGGGCGATCAGATCGTCATCGAGGACTTCCTGAGGGGACCCGAGGTCTCCTTTTTCGCCTTGTCGGACGGCGAGTATGTGCTGCCCCTGGTCACCTGCCAGGACTACAAGCGGGCGGGGGATGCCAACCGCGGGCCGAATACCGGCGGCATGGGAGCGTTCTCCCCTTCCATCCATGTCACGCAGGAAATCTTCGAGCAGGTCCTCGACGAGGTGTTCGTTCCCGCCATCCGCGGCCTGGACCAGGAAGGGCGCACCTACCGGGGAGTGCTCTACGCCGGCGTGATGCTGACCGGGCAGGGGCCGCGCGTCCTCGAGTTCAACGCGCGCTTCGGTGATCCCGAGGCGCAGGTCCTCCTGGCCCGGCTCAAGTCGGATCTCGCCGAGGCGCTGCTGGCCACGGTGGAGCGGCGGATCGACGCGCTGGAAGTCGAGTGGCACCGGGAGCGCGCCGTGTGCGTGGTGATGGCTTCCGAGGGCTACCCGGAGAGCTACCAGACCGGCAAGACGGTGGAAGGCCTCGAGCGGGCCGCCGCCGTCCCCGGGGTGACGGTGTTCCACGCCGGGACCAGGCGCAGCGACAAAGGGGCGGTGCTCACCGCCGGAGGCCGGGTCCTGGGCGTCACCGCGCTCGCCGGCACCTTCGAGGCGGCGCGGGCCGGCGCCTACGCGGCCGTCGACTCCATTCATTTTTCCAACCGCTATTTTCGCAAGGACATCGCCCGCGAGGCGGTGAACCACGAACATCGAGCGCACGCCGGCAGCAGCGCGGCCCGGCGCACCCGGGGAGCCTCCTCATGAGCCACGGCAAAGGACCGAGAGTCGGAATCGTTCTCGGCAGCGAGAGCGATCTTCCGATGATGACCAAGGGAGTCGAGCTGCTCAAGAAGTTCGGGGTGGAGGTGGAGGTCGAGCTCTCCTCGGCGCACCGCGCCCCCGAGAAGACGGCGCGCTATGCGCGGGAGGCGGAGTCGCGCGGCCTGCAGGTGCTCATCGGGGCCGCCGGGTTCGCCAACCACCTGGCCGGGACGCTGGCGGCCAACACCGTGCTCCCGGTGATCGGAGTCCCCCTGAACACTTCTCCTCTCAACGGACTCGACTCGCTCCTCTCCACCGCCCAGATGCCGGGAGGCGTCCCCGTGGCCACCGTGACCATCGGCGAGGCTGGAGCGGTGAACGCGGCGGTCCTGGCGCTGCAGATCCTGGGCACCGCCGATCCCGCCCTGCGCGAGGCGGTGCGGCGCCACAAGGAAGAGATGGCGGAAAAGATCACCCGCCGCGCCGAGGAGATCCGGAACCGCTCGTGACCCGTCCCGCCCTGTACCACGTGGCAACCCTGGGCTGCAAGCTCAACCAGTTCGACTCGGCCTCGATGGAGGCGACCCTGGTGGCAATGGGCTTCCGCCCGACGGCGGATGCCGGCGCGGCGCGCCTGGTGATCGTCAACACCTGCACCGTCACCTCCTCGGCCGACTCCCAGTCACGCCAGCTGATCCGCAGCCTGCGTCGCGCCAATCCTTGCTGCACCCTGCTGGTGACCGGCTGCTACGCGCAGCGCGACCCGCGCGCCCTGGAAGCCATTCCCGGCGTCGACGCCGTCGTCGGCCTGCAGGAGCAGAAGGGATTGCGGGGCCTGGTGGTGAAGCTGGTTCCCGATCTCCCTCCGGCGCCTGCCTGCGAGGAAGCTGCCGACGACCCTCTCCCTTTCTTCTCGGACCGGACACGGGCCTTCCTCAAGATCCAGGAAGGATGCGATCTGAAGTGCTCGTATTGCGTGATCCCTTCGGTGCGCGGCGCCAGCCGGAGTGTGCCGCCCGCGCAGGTGCTGGCACAGCTGGGCCGGCTGATCGAGTCGGGATTCCAGGAGATCGTGTTCACCGGAGTGAACACGGGAGATTACGGCAAGGATCTCGAGCCGTCCTTGACGCTGGCCGGATTGCTGCGCCGGGCGGCTCGCCTTCCGGGACTCGGCCGGCTGCGTCTGAATTCCGTGGAGCCCCGCTGCGTTACCGGCGAGCTGGTGGAGACGCTGGCCGAGGAGCCCCGCCTGGCGCCGCACCTCCAGGTTCCTCTGCAGAGCGGCAGCGACGCGGTGTTGCGCCGGATGCGCCGGCCCTATTCGACGAATCATTACCAGAAGGCGCTGGAAGGAATCCGGGAGAAGCTTCCGGAGGCGGGATTGGGGGCAGACGTGATCGTCGGCTTTCCGGGCGAGACGGAGGAAGAGTTCCGCCGGACGAAGGCCTTCGTAGAGTCTTCGGAGCTGAACTACCTCCACGTATTCAGCTTCACTCCCAGGCCGGGCACGCCGGCCGGCGAGGCGCGCGACCGCATCCCGGGTGATGTCATCCGCCGCCGCAATGCCGAGCTGCGCGAGATCGGAGCACGGCTTTCCCGACGCTTCCGCGCATCGTTCCTGAACCGCGAGCTGGAGGTCCTCGGCCTGAGGGACGCCTCGCAGGCGGAGGAAGTCCGGGCGCTGTCGGGAAACTTCATCGAGGTGAGCCTGCAGGCGCGCCCGGAAGATGCGGTGAACCGTCTCGTGCGGGCCCGCGTCACCCAGGTCGACGACGCGCGCGTCACCGCCGTTCCCGCCTGAGACGACTCCATGGACAAGCCTCTGTCACGCCGCCAGGTCGATCAGGAGCGCCGCCGGCTCGACCAGCGGATGCTCGCGCATCTCGACACGGGCCAGATCAAGGAAGCCATTCGGATGGAGCCGGAGTACCGGGACCTCTCCCGGCGCGCGCAGGCCCCCGAGCTGCTCGGCTACTTCCTCCTCGACCTGGGGGACGCCCATTACGACAAGGAGGTCTACCCGGAGGCGCTCAAGTACTATCTGGCGGGACTCAGCGAGCTGGGCAACGATCCACCGGAGCAGGGAGTGGCTTCCCTGCAGATCGCATACTGCTACAGCTTTCAGAGGCGCTCGGAGGAAGCCCTCAAGTGGCTGGACCGCTGCCTGGAGAACCGCGATTTCTACCAGAACGGCCGGGCCGCCGCGTTCGCCGAGCGTGGGCGCCTCGAGGTCGAGCGCTATCAGCGCTACGCGGAATCCATCTATCATTACCTCTGCGCGGTGGAGCTGTACGATGCACGCAAGCCCTTCTACAGCCCGGAAGGGCACCAGGGTGCGCTGTACGGCCTGGCCCTCACGTTCGACGAGGCGCGCCTCCCGCTGCAGGCGCGCGCTTACTATCAGAAGGTGATCCGCTTCGGGCATCCGGAATTCGGCTACGTCAAGGAGGCGCAGGGAGGGCTGCAGCGGCTGGAGAAGCTTCCCGACCCGCTTCCCTGAAGTCGGCCGTGGCGGTTTCCCCCTGAAACGAAGAGCCCGCCGGACCGTGAGGTCGGCGGGCTCTTCCATCTCGTCTGTTAGTCGAGGCTAGGCCTTCTTCACCATGTCCTTCAGGTTCTTGGCCACCGTGAACTTCGCCACGGTCTTGGCGGGAATCTTGATGGCCTGGCCGGTCGCGGGGTTGCGGCCCATGCGGGCCTTCCGCTTCACGACCTTGAACTTCCCCAGCCCTGCCAGAGGGATCTCTCCCCCTTTTTTCATCGTCTTCTCGACGATGAGGGTGAACGCCTCAAGGAAGGTCTTGGCGGCCCGCTTCTCGGTGCCGGCTTCCTTGGCGATCAGCTCGATCAGATCGGTACGGGTCATCTTGCTCACGCTGTAGTTCCTCCAAATTGAACCGAAATGGCTCAAATGTGGCGGTTTTCTACCACTTTCCGTAGTGGGGATCAAGCCCGAACCGCGATTCCCCCTGGGAAATTCGCGCGTTCGGATCGAAATCCGTGATGCACGCCTCGGTGCGCCGCGCGGAGGGCGGGACGCAATCTGTTGACACCCGACGATGGCGGGAGTAGGTTTCTCTCAAACCATCCCCCCACGCGGTGACGACCATGCCGATTTCCAAGGCGCGCATCTCCCCGGTCAGCTCCAGCATGTCCACGAGTGCCGTGATATTCGTTGCCATGATCGCCCTGTGCATGCCCGTGTCTCAGTCCCTGGCGGACGATTCATCGTCGCCGGCGACCGCACCCCTCGCACCGGGCGATCAGGACGACGACGGAATCCCCGACCAGGACGACAACTGCCCCACGGTTCCGAATCCCGGCCAGCTCGACTCCGATCTCGACGGCGTGGGTGACGCCTGCGATCTATGTCCCCTCGAGCCGCCGAGCGATGGGGACGACGATGGGATCTGCGATTCCGCGGACAATTGTCGATACGACTTCAATCCAGACCAGGAAGACTTGGACGCCGACGGCACCGGCGACCGCTGCGATTCCGACGACGGGCTGGTTCTGGTGGAGGTGCCCGATGCTGCCCATTTGGACTGGCAGGACGAGGCAGGCTGCGATGGATACAACGTGTATCGCGGGGATCTCTACGTCCTCCGCGACTCCGGAATCTACACGCAGGACTCCGGGCCCCTGGCCTTGCGTCTGTGCGACCGGGGCGTCTCCCAGATCCTCGAAAACGACCCGCTGCCCACCGGATCGGCCGCGTTCTACCTCGTCGCCTGCACCCGGGGCGGAGTGAACCAGGGGCTGGGCGAAGACTCTCTCGGACAGCCGCGCCCGGACCATCACCCCTGCCCCGCGTGCGATCGCCCTTTCACGACGATCTTCATCGACTGGAGCCGGTTTCAGACCCCCGTGTATCGCATCATCGACAATCTGGCAGACTGGTGCGCCTTCTGGCCGGCGAAGTGCGGCACGACGCTGATCGACTTCGCCACGGAGGCTGCGATCGTCGACGCTCGCGGCGGCGTGTCCGACACCTGCCAGCAGACCCAGATCACCTGCGTGCGGAGCGGGGCTTCCCCTCCCGATCTGGAAACGACGATCGTGGACTTGACTGCGGCAACGTGTGACTGCTTCTTCGAGGGCATCTCCCCGACGCACGTGGTCAAGGTGGCCAAGCCGGTGGGGGCTGGGGTTTTCTCTGTGCGCCAGGAGGCGCTCTGTCCGTAAGGACGCTTCTTCGCAGGGAGCCTAGCGCTCGGGACGGCCGAGCCCCAGCAGATTCCAGTGGTCGCCCGCTTTTCCGAGGGAGAGGTGCACGCGGTCGCCGACCTTGTGGCCGCTGCTCACGGCCCGGTCCACCAGGATGGGGCCTACTTCCTCGACATCCCCGCTGCGGCGCCCGTAGAGGATTCCCTCCTGCACCTTGGTGATGAGGAACTCGCCGGACAGCGTCGCGGCATACTCGCCCGGCACGTAGAAATCGCGCTCTTCCGGAACCTTGAATTCGTCATTCTCATCTTCTTCATTCTCATCTTCTTCGACGCCGGAGACATTCTGGAAGGCCGCGGGCTCGGCCTCGCCGAGGATCGATTCCCGGCTCTCCTCGAAAATTTCCCGTCCGATTTGCCCTGTCTCCATCAGCCACTCATTGAATCGGCGCAGCGCTTCCCGGGCGCGCTCCTTGTCCCGAGCCGGCGCGCCCAGCTTCTCCGGAAGGTACCACTCGAGGTATTGCGAGTAATGGAAGCAGCGCAGATCGGAAGCGGTGCCCAGGAGGCGCGGCGGCTTTCCCGGCGGCTCCAGCCGGCGCATGCCGCCATGGCGCGCCAGGAACTCGGCGAAGGCCGTGATGCCGCCCGATCCTTCCGCATCCTCGGGGCGAAGCCGGCGGTACTCGTCGAACAGCGCATCGAGAATCTTCGCGGCCATCGCGTGGCCCCTCAGGCCCAGTCGACCGGGAGCCGAACGCGGCGCCCCTCGCGATCCTGGTAGAGCAGGTAGCCGCTCGAGGCCCCGAAGCGGTGCAGGCTACGAGTGACCTCCACGTCCTTGCGACAGTATTCCTCGATCAGATCGAACCGTCCTTCCCTGGCCCAGGCCAGGGCCTGCAGCCCGTCACCCGTCTTGCGCTGCCCCAGCGTCGCCTCCGCCAGGGCGTCCAGTCGCAGCCGGAACCCGAGCCGGTCATGGATGTAGCGCAGCATGTCGAAGGTCTGGATCTTCTTGAGGTCCCAGCCGACATAACCACCCAGCACGCGCAGATCGAACCGATCGATGTTGAACCCGATGACCCTGTCCGCGGTCACCAGGTCGAGCAGGAGGCGCTCGACGTCCTTTTCGCGGTAGATGCGGTACTGGGAAGTCTCCTCCTCGTAGACCACTCCCACCGACATCCCCATTTGGTGGGTGTGCTCCCAGCCCCCGACCTCGTCGGCGCTGCGCATCGTCTCGAGGTCGAAGTAGAGAATCCTTCCCTGCGGCGCGCTGCGCGCCGCGGCGGGTGGGCTGGGGGGCCGCGGAATCGGCACCCACTCCGGCGCGGGAGCCGCCGGCTGCGCCAGCGCCTGCTTGCCCGTCAGCACCTGCAGGACGAGCGCGGCGGCCGCCTTGTCCAGCGGCTGGTTACCGTTGCCGCACTTCGGGGACTGGATGCAGGAAGGGCAGCCCTTCTCGCAGCCGCAGTGCTCCAGCAGCGCGCGCGTGTGCTCCAGCAGATCCTCGAGCGCCTCGTATCCCTTGGCGGCGAGACCCACCCCTCCCGGATAACCGTCGTAGATGAAGATGGCCGAGCGGCCGATCTGCGGGTGCAGCGGGTAGGAGATGCCGCCGATGTCGTTGCGATCGCAGATGGCCAGGAGCGGGAAGAGGGAGATGGCGGCGTGCTCCACGGCATGGATGCCTCCCATGAAGTGGCCTTCCCGCTCCACCACCATGCTGCGCAGCTCCTCGGGCAGCTCCATCCAGAGACCGACCGTCTCGAACAGAATCGGCGGGAGGTCGAGGTCGTGCGTCGAGAGACGGTCGCGGCCGTGCAGCCGGCGCTTCTCGTACCCGAGAATCCGCTCCGTGACCTTCAATCGTCCCAGATGAACTCGCGCCGCTCCGAGCGTCCGCGAGGCGAGGGTCTCCAGGATCTCGGTCTGCTTGTCGGCCATCACCTGGGTATAGAAGTCGGAGTCGACCGCCAGGACGCGCACCCGCCGGTTCTCCACGTCCAGGGCGCGGACCAGGAACTGCTGTCCGTGGTGCAGGTAGATCGCTCCCTCGTGGCACTCATGGAAGGCGCGCACCGCATCCACGGTGCCGATCACCCGCCCCGAGGAGGAGGAGCCGTAGGGCTCCAAGGCGATGGTATAGGTGTTCCCGATCCCGCGGAGGTTCACGCCGCGCTGTGGGTTGCGGCGGAACGAATACCAGCGCTCCGCGTCGGCGTCGCGCACCAGATCGCCGTTGCGCTCCAGGTCGCCAATCACCTCGATGACTTCCGGCGCGTAGCGCCGCTCGTCCTCCGGCCGGGCCAGCGGGATCTCGGCCGCGGCGCAGACCAGGTGGTCGGCCGCGATCACCCGGTTCGCCGGATCGAAGACGACGCGCTCGAACCCCCGGCGGAAGAACTCCTCCGGCTCCCGCATGAAGTACTGGTCCAGCGCGTCGGGCATCCCCACCAGGCAGGTCAGGGATTCGCGGTCCTCGCGGCCCACCCGGCCGATGCGCTGCCAGGAGGAGACGATCGATCCCGGATAACCCACCAGGACGCAGACATCCAGTCCCCCGATGTCGACCCCCAGCTCCAGGGCGCTGGTCGAGATGACGCCGCGAATCCTCCCTTCCAGCAAGCCGCGCTCGATCTCGCGGCGCTCCTCCGGCAGGTATCCGGCGCGGTACGAGGAGATCTGCCGCCTGAGGCCAGGATCCTGCTGCACCAGCCAGGAATGGATCAGCTCGGTGATCTTGCGCGCCTTGGTGAAGGCGATGGTGCGGTAGCCCTCCTTGAGGGAGCGGGCCACCAGCTTGGTGGCGCAGGTGTAGGCGCTGTGCGGGTTGAGGAAGGCGATGTGCTTGGCGGCGCGCGGGGCGCCGTTGTCGTCCACGACGGAGAAGGTCTCGCCGGTCAGCGCGTTTCCCAGCTCCGCTGGATTGGCGATGGTGGCGGAGGAGGCGATGAACCGGGGCCGTGCGCCGTGGTGCTCCGCGACGCGCCGCAGGCGCGCCAGAATGTGGTGCAGGTGGGTGCCGAAGATTCCCTTGTAGACATGGAGCTCGTCAACAACCACGAGCCGGAGATGCGCGAACAGCTCGCGCCAGTCATCGTGGTAAGCCAGCAGCCCGAGGTGGAGCATGTCGGGATTGGTAATCAGAATGTCGGGCGGGTCGGCTTTGATTGCCTTGCGGCGGGCGGGGGGCGTGTCGCCGTCGTAGATCTCGGCGCGAATGGTTCGCCCGTTTCCCAGGTCGGCCCCCAGCTCCAGGATGGCCTTCAGCTGGTCCTGCTCGAGCGCCTTGTAGGGAAACAGGTAGAGGGCCCGGGCCCCGGGCCGTTCGACCACCTGCTCGAAGGTGGGGACTATATAGATGAGGCTCTTCCCCGAGGCGGTGGGGGTGACGACCAGGACGTTCTCCCCCTCGCGGACCCGATCCATCGCCTTGGCCTGGTGCAGGTAGAGCCGCTCGATGCCTCCCCGTCGCAGGGCCGCGCCGAGCGCCGGAGGAAGAGGGTCGCGCAGCTCGGCATAGCGCCCTGGCTGCGCGGGGAACGAGCGCACCTCGACGAGGTCGGGGCCGAATTCAGGGGAGCTCTTCAGTCGGCTGATGAAATCCAGCATCGCCCCTCAGGGGCGCGGGTAGTCGTAGAATCCCCGGCCCGTCTTGCGTCCCAGATATCCCGCGTCGACCATCCGCTTCAGCAGCGGACAGGGGCGGTACTTGGGATCGCCGAAGCCTTCGTGCAGGACGTTCAGGATGGCCAGACAAGTGTCCAGCCCGATGAAATCGGCCAGCGTCAGGGGGCCCATCGGATGGTTCATCCCCAGCTTCATCACCGTGTCGATCGCCTCCCGGGTTCCGACCCCTTCGTGGAGCGCGAAGATCGCCTCGTTGATCATCGGCATGAGGATGCGGTTCGAGACGAAGCCCGGATAGTCGTGAACCTCCACCGGCACCTTCTTCCATCCTTCGGCCAGGTCGCGGGTGGTCTTCCAGCACTCCTCGGAGGTGGCGTGCCCGCGAATCACCTCGACAAGCTTCATGATCGGCACCGGGTTCATGAAATGCATCCCGATCACGCTCCCGGGACGCTTCGTGACCGCGGCGATCCGGGTGATGGAAATCGAGGAGGTGTTGGAGGCGAGGATGACTCCGGGTCGGCAGAGGCGGTCCAGCTCGGTGAAGATCCGCTTCTTGAGCTCGAAATCCTCGTTCACCGCCTCGATGACGAAGTCGGCCGCCGAGAGCGGCTCCAATCGAGGCTCCATGGTGATGCGTTGGAGCACGGCGCCTTTCTCGGAAGCGCTCAAGAGGCCCTTCTCCACGCCGCGCTCGAGGCTTTTCTCCAGGGCGCCGCGCGAGCGCCCCAGGATCTCCTCGGAGCGGTCGGCGAGGATCACCGAGTGCCCCGCGGAGGCGGCCACCTGGGCAATGCCGCCCCCCATCGTGCCCGATCCGACCACGCCGATCGTCCCTGGATTCATGGCGGTCTCTCCTAAGGAAGCCGAATGGCCATGGCGACGGCGTTGCCGCCGCCCAGGCAGAGGGCCGCGATCCCCTTCTTGCCGCCGCGGTCCATCAAGGCATGGATCAGCGTCGTCAGGACGCGGGCGCCGCTCGCGCCGATCGGGTGGCCCAGCGCCACGGCGCCGCCGTGCACGTTGACCCGGTCCGCCGGCAGCTTCAGCTCCCGGATCAGGGCGACGGCCTGCACCGAAAAAGCCTCATTCAGCTCGTAGAGATCCACCTCTTCGCGTTTCCAGCCGGTCTTGCGCAGGATCTCCTCGACGGCGCTTTGCGGGGCCATCATCACCCACTTCGGCTCAACTCCCGAGGTCGTGTAGGCCACGATCTCGGCCTGCGGGGTGACGCCGTGGGCCCGGGCGGCGGCTTCCGAGAGGACTACCATGGCGGAGGCACCGTCGTTCACGGAGGGGGCGTTGCCGGCCGTGACCGTCCCGTCGGGCTTGAACGCCGGCTTGAGCCGGGCGAGCGCCTCCAGGGTGGTGTCCCGGCGCGGCCCCTCGTCAGCCTCGATCACCAGGGGCTCACCTTTCTTCTGCGGAATCTTGAGGGGCACGATCTCGGACCTGAACTTCCCGGCGTCCATCGCCGCGATGGCCTTGCGGTGGCTCTCCGCCGCGTACTCGTCCTGCACCCGCCGCGAGATGTCGTATTTCCCGGCGACATTCTCGCCCGTGCAGCCCATGTGGTAGTTTTCGTAGGCATCCCACAGGCCATCATGGATCATGGCGTCGAGCATCTGGCCGTTACCCATCCGGTAGCCTTCCCGCGCCTGGGTCAGGAGGTAGGGGGCGTTGCTCATGCTCTCCATGCCGCCCGCCACCACGACTTCCTGGTCCCCCAGGGCGACCGCCTGGGAAGCCAGGACGACCGCTTTCAGCCCCGAGCCGCAGACCTTGTTGACGGTCATGGCTGCGACCGTTGGAGGAAGACCCCCCTTGAGGGCGGCCTGGCGGGCAGGGTTTTGTCCCAGTCCGGCCTGGATAACGTTCCCCATCACCACTTCTCCGACGGCCCCCGCCGGGATGCCGGTCCGCTTCAGGGTCTCCCGGACCACGACCGCGCCCAGGTCCGTCGCTGAAAGCCCCTTCAAACCCCCCAGGAATCGGCCGACCGGGGTGCGGACGGCGCCTGCGATGAGGGTCTTAGCCATGAGAATCGCCTCCTTTGGGCAGAAATGTAACGAATCCGGCGGATTATAACCGCCGCGGAGGAAGCCCATCAATGCCCCGGATCGGCCCAGTCCTCCCTTTCGGGCACAGGCGTGCCTAAAAAACTTGATGATTTTTTCAAGTTGACAGAGTAGGGATCGTTGGGTATTTTTCCCGGTGGAAGCGGCGGAAACAGCCCCTCCATCTTGGATTTATTTCGGTTTCTTTAGCTCTCCCTATCTGGGGGGGTAGTGGAGAGTCGGGCCCGCATCTTCTCCCCGAAGA
>DASTZC010000085.1 GCA_035764505.1 Candidatus Polarisedimenticolia bacterium | reverse complement strand
CTCCTTCCGCCCGAGGGCGTGCGCTACAACATCTCGGGCGATGTCGGGGGCCCGCCCACCTTGTCCCCCGACGGATCGATGGTGGCCTATGCAGCCATTTCCAAGGAAGGGGCCAGCCGCCTCTGGGTGCGCCGGCTCGACTCGCTCGCATCGACCGAGCTGGCGGGAACCGAGGGAGCAACCTTCCCCGCCTGGTCCCCGGACAACCGCTCGATCGCCTTCTTCTCCGACGGCAAGCTCAAACGGGTCGACCTCGCCGGAGGCAATTCCTTCGCCCTATGCGACGCGCCGACCAGCCGCGGCGCCTCATGGGGCGAAGCCGGGATTCTCTTCGAGCCGAGCTACCGATCCGAGCTGCACCTGGTGGCGCCCGGCGGAGGCCCTTCGAAGGCTGTCACCAAGCTCGATCCGGCGCGGCATAGCACGCATCGCTGGCCGCAGCTCCTTCCCGACGGCCGCCACTTCATCTACCTGGCCGCCACGCACCAGGATCTCGATGCGCCAAATTCGGGAATCTACTTCGATTCGCTGGATGGCGGCGAAGGAAAGATGATCGTCCAGACCGCCTCCAGCGCCCAGTTCGCCGCCGGTCACCTGCTCTACATTCAGGGCGGAACGCTCGTCGCGCAGCCCTTCGACCCGACCGAGGGAAAGCTGCTGGGAAACCCGGTCCCGATGCGGGAGAACGTCCGGCTCGACGGCTCCACCTGGAAGTCGATCTTCAGCGCCTCCGATTCGGGCCTGCTGCTCTATGAGCCGGCGCGAGCCGGCAGCGGGAACCAGTTCCTGAAGCAGTTCAGCCGCTCCGGGGCTCTCCTCGCCACCCTCGGCGGCCGGTCCGACTACCTCAACATCCAGATGTCCCGTGACGGCAAGCGCGTGGTGCTCGAGGCCCAGGACACGCCGCGCTCCGATCTCTGGGTGCACGACCTGGCCCGCAATTCCAGGATCCGCCTGTCCTTCGATCCGTCGGACGAGGTCAGCCCGATCTGGAGCGCGGACGAGACGATGGTCCTGTATAGCACCGACCTGGACGGAATCTACAATATCTACGAGAAGCGGGCGGACGGCAGCGGCCAGCCGCGAGAGATCGTCGGCCTGAAGGAGGATTCCTGGCCCATGGACGTCTCGGCCGATGGACGCTATTTGGTCTTGGGGGTCGGAAAGAACGCGGTGCGAACTCGCTCTGACCTCTGGATCCTGCCTCTGAAGCCGCCAGGCCAGCCGGTGCCCTTCCGCGCCACCGAATATTCCGAGCAGGATGCCAGGTTCTCCCCCGACGGACGGGCGATTGCCTACGTCTCCAACGAGACGGGGAAAGAAGAGGTGTACGTCACGACGTTCGACCCGGCGGCCCTGGGGTCGGCGAAACCCGAAGGCGGCCGCTGGCAGATATCGACCGCCGGCGGATCCTGCCCCCGCTGGCGCTCCAACGGCCAGGAGCTTTATTATCGGAAGGCGGACAACGCCACCCTGGTCGCCGTGCCGGTGTCCCGGCGGGGGGATTCCCTGGAGTTCGGGACCGAGACGCCGTTGTTCAGCGCTCCCCAGCGCTGGGACGTCGCCTCCTTCGATCCGGCCCCCGACGGCCAGAGCTTCGTGGTGAACGTCCAGGGGAGCGAGCAGGACCGGCCTCTGGTCCTGGTGACCGATTGGCCTGATACTTTGAAGGGACCATGAGCGCACGCGACGAATCGGGAATTTTTTCGGGGATCAGGCCCCCCACCAAAGCTACGGACCAGGACACTTCCTCGCGTCCCCGCATCCTCACCGAGCTGGTCCGCCACGCCGAGGTGATGGGCGGCGTGCACCGGGAAGATCTCCATTGCGGCGACCGGCTCATCGTCCGGACCCGCAATTCCTGCTACATCATTTACAGCCTTGGAGATGGACGCTACCGCGTGTCGGGAGGCTGGTTCGACAAGAGCGGTGCCTCGCCGGTCACCACCACCATCAACGGCTGCACCTTTGGCGGCAGCGCCATCAAGACCGACCTCATCGCAGGGCGCGGGCTCTTCCTCGAGTTCGGCAACCATGTCCTGACGACCCGGATCCAGCAGGTCCAGGTGATCCGCGCGGAGGATCCCTCCGTCGTCCACTGACCCCGGGCCCGGCCGGTTGAATCGCCGCGCCGCTCGGCCCATAATCCCTCGCCGATCCCGTCCACATCTACGGAGGTTGTGAACCATGACGTTGCGAAAACTCCTCGTTGTCCTGGCCCTCGTGTCGCTGGTCGCGGCCGGGGCGGCCAGCGCGCTGGAATCGAAGAAGGATTACGACAAGAACTTTGATTTCTCCAAGATCAAGACTTTCACCGTGAAGATCGGCACCTCCTGGAACAACGAAATCAGCGAAAAGCGGGTGGTGGAGGCGGTGGAAGGAAAGCTCACGTCCCTGGGCTGGACCAAGGCCGCCGATCCGGCGAGCGCCGACGTGGAAGTCATCCTGCACGGCGCCACCGACCAGAAGCAGGACCTGCAGACCTTCTACACCGGCTTCGCGGGCGGCTACGGCTGGGGCGGCTGGGGAATGGGAATGGGCACCGCCACGACCACTGCAGTGACCTACACGGTGGGGACCCTGGTCATCGACATGTTCGCGCGTGACCAGCACAACCTGATTTTCCGCGGCGCGGTTTCCGACACCTTGTCCAGTAAGACCGAGAAGAACCAGAAAAAGCTGGCGAAGGCCTTGAACAAGCTGTTCGTCAATTTCCCGCCGACCCCCGAGCAGGCGAAGGAAGACAAGGCGAAGGAAGACAAGGCCAAGGGAAAGAAGTAACTTGTAAACACTTGTAAAGCCGGGCCTGCGCGCCTTGTCCGGCCTGGGGGCCCCTTCTATAATCGGGCTCGGTCAACATCCTCAACGCACCGGCCGCACGGCGGCCGGCCCCCCTTAAGGAGACGGGTGACATGAAGAAATCATGGCTCGGGTTCGTGGCGCTGGCCTGCGTGGCGGTGCTGGCCACCGGCGCCGTGCTGGCCGGCGGCGCGGAGTGCCACGGCAAGTCGGCCGAGGCGGCCAACGCCAAGGGCGAGTGCAACATGTCGGCCGAGGAGTGCGCGGCCCACATGCAGAAGGAAATGGCGACTCGCGGCTGGCTCGGGATCGAGAAGGAGAAGGGCGCCGACGGCACCATGACGATCAGCAAGATCTACCCCGGCAGCCCGGCTGAGCAGGCCGGCTTCCAGGTGGGAGACAAGCTGGTCTCGATGAACGGCGTCGAGCTGGCTTCGGCGAGTGAGAAGGCCTGGAAGAACATGAAGAATGCCAAGATCGGCGACACGGCCACCTACGTCGTGAATCGCGGCTCGGAGAACCTGACGATCAAGGCGACGCTGGTGAAAATTCCCGACGACGTCCTGGCGGCGAGCATCGACAAGCACGTGAAGGAAGACCACGCGGCGATGAAGAACTAGCTCGAACCGAGAATCCGGGGGCCTCCGTGCCCCCGAAAAACACAAAGGCCGGAGGAACCTCCTCCGGCCTTTGTATTTATGCTGCCACCTGCCCGTCTATCCGGTCGTCGCCTTGCGGCGGGCCTGCGGATCGCGCTCCTCCATCGGCACGTAGTCGCGCTGCTCGGAGCCGGTGTAGATCTGGCGCGGCCGGGCGATCTTCGTCTCGGGATCGCGCATCATCTCCTCCCACTGGGCCATCCATCCGGCGGTGCGCGGGATGGCGAACAGCGACGGGAAGAGGTCGAGCGGGAAGCCCATGCTCTGATAGATCAGCCCCGAGTAGAAGTCGACGTTGGGGTAGAGCTTGCGGCTGACGAAATAGTCGTCCTCCAGGGCGATGCGCTCCAACTCCAGCGCGATCTCCAGCAGCGGGTTCTTCCCCATCTCCGCGAAGACCTGGTCGGCCATCTCCTTGATGATCTTCGCCCGCGGGTCGTAATTCTTGTAGACCCGGTGCCCGAAGCCCATCAGCCGCCGCTCTCCCGCCTTCACCCGCTTGATGAACTCCGGCACGCGGGAAAGCGAGCCGACCTCGCGCAGCATCCGGATCACCATCTCGTTGGCGCCGCCGTGCAGCGGCCCGTAGAGCGCGGCGGTGGCCGCCGCCACGGCCGAGTAGGGATCCACCTGCGAGGAGCCGACGCTGCGCATGGCGCTGGTGGAGCAGTTCTGCTCGTGATCGGCGTGCAGGATGAACAGCACGTCCAGCGCCCGCTCCAGCACCGGCTTCGGCCGGTACTTCAGCTCGGTCATCTTGAACATCATGTTCAGGAAGTTGCCGGTGTAGGACAGGTCGTTGTCGGGATACGCGTAGGGCCGGCCGATGCTGTAGCGATAGGCGAAGGCCGCCAGGGTGGGCATTTTCGCGATCAGCCGGACCGACTGCCAGCGGCGCGCTTCCGCGTTGGTGATGTTCTTGGCGTCGGGATAGAAGGTCGACAGCGCCCCCACGGTCGACACCAGCATCCCCATCGGATGGGCGTCGTGCCAGAACCCTTCCATGAACTTCTTGATGTTCTCGTGCAGCAGCGTGTGGTTGGTGATCTGGTGGACCCAGTCCGCCTGCTCGGCGCGCGTCGGCAGCTCGCCGTTCAGGATCAGGTAGGCCACCTCCAGGTAGTTGCTGCGCTCGGCAAGCTGCTCGATCGGGTAGCCGCGGTAGTTGAGGATCCCCTTGTCGCCGTCGATGTAGGTGATGGCGCTCTTGCAGGCCGCGGTGTTGGTGAAGGCCGGATCGTAGGTCATCAGGCCGAAGTCGCCGGGGTCGGTCCGGATCTGCCGCAGGTCCATGGCGCGGATCGTCCCCTGCTCGATCGGGATCTCGTACGTTTTCCCGGTCCGATTATCGGTAATCGTCAGCGTATTCTTCGGCATGGCCCCATTCCTGGCGAGAGAGGGGAAAGTCTAGCATCCCCGAGGGATGCCTCACAAGCGCGAAGCAGGCTCAGGCGATGCAGATGCGATTCCGCCCGAGGTTTTTCGCCCGGTAGAGCGCCTCGTCGGCCGCGGCGACCAGCGACTCGAGGGTGTCGCCATGGCGGCGCAGCTCGGCGATTCCGCCCGAAAGAGTGATGCGCGTCGTCGTCGCGTTGCCGTTCTCGTCCACCCGCGTGAAGACATGCTCCTCGACCGCGCAGCGGATGCGCTCGGCGGCGCGGCGTGCTTCGGAGGCCGTCGCCTCGGAGAGATAGGCGAGGAACTCCTCCCCACCGTAGCGCGCCGAGACGTCGGTGGTGCGGAACCCCTCCCGCAGGAGAATTCCCACCTTGCTCAACACGAAGCTCCCCATCAGGTGGCCCAAGCGGTCGTTCACCAGCTTGAAGTGATCGAGATCCATCATGATCACCGCCAGCGGCAGCTTGAACCTCAGGCAGCGCTTGATCTCCGGCTCCATCGCGACGCACAGCGACTCCTTCGTCAGCAATCCGGTCAGCTGGTCATAGGCGATTCGGGCGCGAATCTCGCGATGGAAGCGGGCGTCGAGCGCGTCGTGGAGGACGAACTTCAGAATCGTGTCCCCCAGCCGGATCTTGTCCCCTTCCCGCAGCTCGGCCCGGTCCACCGGCTCGCCGTTGACCGTCATACCGTTGGTGCTCCCCAGGTCCCGCACCACCACCTTCTGCAGCTTGTGGGCGGGGTCCCAGAAAAGCTCGATCCGCGCATGGCGCCGGGAGACCTTCTCGTCCAGGATCCGGATCGGCGCCTGCTCGTCTCTACCGAGAGTCAATTGGGCGCGCCGCAGACGGTATTCCCGTCCCAGCTCCGATCCCTGGATCACGACGAGACCCGGGTGGTCGCGCTTCAGGCGGGGGCTGTCCAGGACGGTCGCCGGCAAGGCGAGCGTCTGATCTCCGGACGCCGTTTCTTTCCCGTCCTTCTTCTTCGCTCTGGCGGACGGCTTTCGGTCTACCTGGCCCCTGGGCATGGCTCACCTCACGACTTCCGCACCACTTCCGCGGGGAATTTAGGTTCCGGGAGGGGAAAATGCCGGGGAAATGCCGCCCAAAACCGCCTTTGAGTCGGCTTACTGGGATACCGACAGGGTCCGGCGGGACGACTCGATCGGGTTGGAAATTCCTAATTTTAAAAGAGTTGCGCTATTTCGGCTGCGCCAGGTCGTCCTCGACCATGTGGACGCCGTTCACGAAGTAGGAGGTGTCGCCGAAGCAGGTGGTCGGAAGACCCAGGTGCTGCTCGTAGTGGATGCGGACGCGCTTCCCAAGGGATTCGTTGATTCGGGCCGCGGTCTCGGCATCCCGCACCGTGAACTCGAAGATCTGAGGCATCGCCCCGGGAAGGTTGGCCATCGCCAACTCCCCTTCCCAGGTCTTGCAGAGCCATCCTTTGTTGGAGAATTTCTGGATATAGCCGACCCGCTCCCCTTTCGAGTAGGAGTAGGAGAACATCACCCAGATGTAGAGAAGGACCAGGATCGGCACCCCGACGACGAGAAACAGGATCGTGCGGAAGAGGGTGCGTTTGATCCTCGCCCCCATGGTCGGTGGAGGTGGCGGAGTTGGAGGAGTCGGAGGGGTCGATGAGCGAGACAGCGCCACAGCGTCTCCCGGGATGACGCGCGCATCGTAGGCTCAGGGTGAGTCTCTGTCAATCGCCGGTGAAGCGATAGTGACCCGGCGGATGAGCTGCGGTGTGCGGGCGCCGACGTTTCCAGGCCGGGAACCGCCGCGGCGAAGCTGCGGCGCGTGGCGGATGAGCTGCGGCGAGGCGGATGAGCTGCGGTGTGCGGGCACCGTTGGTTCTAACTCAGCATGAACCCGACGCACACCGTCAGCTCTATTCGCCAAAGCATCTATGCGCCAAATTACCTCAGGCCACCGAAACTTCCTCACACAGATAGACGTCTTGAATTAAGTTGAGCAGCTGGACACCTTCCTTCAGGGATTTCTGGAAGGCCTTGCGTCCGGAGATAAGGCCCGTCCCGCCGGCCCGCTTGTTGATCACCGCGGTGGTCACGGCATCGGCCAGGTCGTTCTTCCCCGAGGCGCCGCCGCTGTTGATCAGCCCCGCCCGGCCCATGTAGCAGCTGGCCACCTGGTAGCGGCACAGGTCGATTGGATGGTCCGACGTCAGCTCGGTGTAGACGCGCTCATCGGTCTTCCCGTACGAGGCGCCGCCCGCATTGAGCGCCTTGTAGCCGCCGTTATTCTCCGGAAGCTTCTGCTTGATGATGTCGGCCTGGATGGTGACCCCCAGGTGGTTCGCCTGGCCGGTCAGGTCGGCCGACACATGGTAATCCTTGTCCTTCTTGAAGCCGGGGTTGCGCAGGTAGCACCAGAGGACCGTCGCCATCCCCATCTCGTGCGCCGCCGCGAAGGCCTGGCTGATCTCCACGATCTGCCGGTCGCTCTCCGCCGATCCGAAATAAATCGTGGCCCCCACCGCCGCCGCCCCCATGTCGGAAGCCTGCTTCACGGTCCCGAAGAGGACCTGGTCGAACTTGTTGGGCAGCGTCAGCAGCTCGTTGTGGTTGATCTTCACCAGGAAGGGAATCTTGTGGGCATACTTGCGGGATACGGAGCCGAGGACGCCGAAGGTCGAGGCCACGGCGTTGCACCCTCCCTCGATCGCCAGCTTCACGATGTTCTCGCCGTCGAAGTAGTCGGGGTTTTTGGCGAAGCTCGCCCCGGCCGAATGCTCGATCCCCTGATCGACGGGGAGGATCGACAGGTAGCCTGTCCCGGCCAGCCTGCCGTGGTTGAACATCCGCTCCAGGTTCCCCAGCACCCGGTTGTTGCGATCGGACTGCGAAACCACCCGGTCGATGAAGTCGGGACCCGGCAGGACGAGCCGCTCGCGCCGGATCTTCGGCGTCTCGAATCCCAGAAGGAAGTCGCTCTTGTCACCCAGGTGCTTGCGAATCTGGTCGATCATGAAGGCTCCGCTCCGGTGGAACTTGTGGCTTTGTGCTTCGATTGAGGGTTCGGGAATTGTACCATTCCTGGCGCCGGGGCCGGCTTTCGCCCGCGGGTTAGACGGCCCGGGCGGCGCGCCTGGCCGCGCCGAGAAGGGCGGTGCGCGGGTTCAGAATCACCCGCACCGGCACCTTCTCCAGCAGCTTGCGGTACCTTCCCTTCGCCAGGAACGACTCGATGAAAGTCCTCTCGCGCAGCTTCGGGAGGATCTTTGGAGCGATCCCACCCCCCAGATAGAGGCCCCCTGTCGCCAGGACCTTCAGGACCAGGTTCCCTGCTTCCGCCCCGTACAGCGAGACGAAGCGGTCCAGCGCCAGAGAGCAGAGCGGCGAGGTCCCTTCCAGCGCCGCGATGGAGATCACCGCGGCCGGATCCTCCTCTGCAAGCTTTCGCGCCAGCCATTCCGGCTCCTCGCCTCGCCCCGATTCCTTCAGGAAGCGATAGAGGCTCACCAGCCCCGGCCCGGAGACGACGCGCTCGTAGCTGACGTGCCCATGGATGCCCGTCAGGTGCCGGAGCAGCTCCATCTCCACCTCGTCGCGCGGAGCGAAATCGGCGTGGCCCCCTTCCGAGGCCAGCGGCCGGTAACCCTCCGCATCGTGGACGAGCAACGCCTCTCCCAGCCCCGTCCCGGCCGCGATGACCGCCCGATTGCCGCGCGGCTCGGCTTCTCCCGCCTGCAGGACCTCGAAATCCTCATCGCGCAGCGCCAGGGTCCCCCAGGCCGTCGCCTCCAGGTCGTTCAGCAGTTCCACCCGGACGCCGCCGATCTGGCGCGCCACCGACGCGGCATCGACGACCCATTTGATATTGGGAGTCTCGACGCGCCCGTCGCGGACCGGTCCCGCCACGCCGAAGCAGGCTGCCTTGATTTGCGCGCCCTTGTCTTTGAGGAACTCGGCGAGGATCGCTTCCAGGCCGGGGAATTTCTGGCTGGGGAAATCTGCCTGCGCCCGCGGGACCGGCACGCCCCCCTGCACCTCGAGCAACGCCACCCGGGTGGTGGTGCCGCCGATGTCGCCCGCCAGGATCAGCCTTCCAGGGGTCTCCATTCGCGACCGTCCCGCTGCATCAGCTCTTCGGCTTCGGGCGGCCCCATGGAGCCCGCCGCGTAGTTGGGGAAGGAGCGGGGCGGCAGCGCCTTCCAGACATCCAGGATCGGCTGGATCACCTCCCAGCCCGCCTCCAGCATGTCGGCCCGCTGGAACAGCGTGGCGTCGCCCGTCATGCCGTCGTACAGCAGCCGCTCGTAGCCGGTGCTCGGGACGGTCTTGAAGTAGTCGACGTAGCTGAAGTCCATCTCCACCGCCCCGATGTTCATGATCGGACCCGGGACCTTGGCGCCGAAGCGCAGGGAGATTCCCTCGTCCGGAGCAATCCGGATGACCAGGCGGTTGGTGCGCAGACGGTCCACCGGCGTGTTGCGGAACAGGATGAGCGGCGCCCGCCGGAACTGGATGGCGATCTCGGTATAGCGCTTCGCCATCCGCTTGCCGGTGCGGATGTAGAAGGGCACGTCGGCCCAGCGCCAGTTGTCCAGCGCCAGCTTCAGAGCCACGAAGGTCTCGGTGTTGGAGCTCTTGTCCACCTGGGGCTCCGTGCGATACCCGGGCTCCTTTTCGCCTTCGATGACGCCGGGACCATATTGACCACGCACGGTGGTCACCAGGACCTTCTCCGGAGTCGGGGGCTGGATGGCGTGCAGCACCTTGGCCTGCTCGTCGCGCACCGCGTCGGGCTGAAACGAGACCGGCGGCTCCATGGCGGTCAGCGAAACCAGCTGGAAAAGATGGTTCGGGACCATGTCGCGCATCGCGCCGTAGCGCTCGTAGTAGCCGCCACGCCGCTCGACCCCGACCGTCTCGGCGAGGGTGATTTGCACGTGATCGATGTAGCGGCGGTTCCAGATCGGCTCGAAGATCCCGTTGCTGAAGCGGAACACCAGGATGTTCTGGACCGTCTCCTTCCCCAGGTAATGGTCGATCCGGTAGATCTGCCGCTCCTCCAGGTGCATCTTCAGGATCGAGTTCAGCGCCTTCGCCGACTCGAGGTCCCGCCCGAACGGTTTTTCCACCACCACCCGCCGCCACTGCCCGCTTTCCTCACGCGTCAGGCCGACCGCGTGCAGCTGCCGGACGATCTCGGCGAAGAACTCGGGCGCCGTGGCCAGGTAGAACAGGATGTTGCCCTTGGTCTCGTGCTCCTTCTCGATCTTCGCCAGCTGGTCCGCCAGCTTCTCGTAGGCGGAGGCATCCTTGAAATCGCCGCCGCAATAGTGGATGCGCTCGAGCATCCAGCTCCAGATCCCGGGATCGACAGAGGTGGTGGCAAACTCCTGGATCTCTCCCGAGAGTTCCTTGCGGAAATCCTCGTCGGAGCGGCCGCCGCGCGAGAAGCCGACGATCGCGAACTGCTTGGAGAGCAGCCCCGCCTGGGCCAGGTTGATCAGGGCGGGGACCAGCTTGCGCTTGGTGAGATCGCCGCCCGCGCCGCAGATCACCAGTGTGCAGGGATCGGCCGGGCGTCCGGTGGGGGTGGAGGGGGCCACCGGAGGCGCCGGAACGGGCTGCGGCTTCGAGGTGCGCGGCATCTCAGGCTCCTTCCTTGAGGAAGCGCTTCTCCAGCGCCTTGACCTTGTTCAGCCGCCGGACGTGGCGCTCTTCGTTGGAAAAGGAGGCGGCCAGGAAGGCATGCACGATCTCGCGCGCCGGCTCGACGCCGATGATGCGCCCGCCCAGCACCAGCACGTTCATGTCGTCGTGCTCGACCCCCTGGTGGGCGGAGTAGGTGTCGTGGCAGACGGCCGCGCGGATGCCGGGGACCTTGTTGGCGGCAACCGAGGCCCCGACGCCGCTGCCGCACGTGAGGATCCCGCGGTCGGCCTTGCCGTCCTTCACGGCCAGCGCCACCGCTTCGGCGGAATCAGGGTAATCGCAGGGAGTCTCGTCGTGGGTCCCCAGGTCGAGGACCTCGCATCCGGCTTCCTTCACCCACTGGACGAGCAGGCGCTTCAGCTGGAATCCCGCATGATCGGAGCCGATGGCCACGCGCATCGTCGTCGAATCCTCCCGAGGCGCTGCCCCTATTAAGACCCCAACTCTCGGGCCGGGCAAACCGCGGAGCGGCCGCCCCCCAGGGGCTTCCTTACTTAATCAGCGGCATCTCGGCGTTGATCTGCAGGTCCAGCAGCATGCCGAGCACGTTCTCCACCTGGATGAAGCGCGCCGCGGTGACGTTGGACGTGGCCTTCGCGACCCTCTTGAAGTACTTCTCCCGCAGCTTGAGCTTGTCCTGCTGGACAGCGAACCAGTCGCGTGCGAAGGATCCGATCTCCTCGCTCGACATCTTGCCGTAGCCCGTGACGAAGCGCTTCACCAGACTGACGCGCCGGTCGCCGATGGCCGACAGCTCATTCTCGTACTCCCGGTAGATTGGCCAGAAGGCCGCCCCCTGTGCATCATCGAGAGCCAGGGTCTCCGTGAGGATCGCCACCTTGTCCGTCCGCAGATCGCTGCGGAGCAACTCCACATACTTGTCCACGGTGGGTTCCTGGGCGAGCGCCGGGATCCCGAGCGCGGCCGCCGCGATGACACACAGGACGACCCCTGCACGGAATCTCTTTTGCGGATTCATGAAGCTCTCCTCCTTCGCCGGCCCGTTCAGACGCACAAAGATCCTAGAAAGCCATCTTCAGATAGAGCTCGAGCCCGGAGACCTCGTAGTTGAACCGGGCCGTGTAATCCCCGGTCTCATAGCGATCGAGGTCGATGGAGTACTCGGACCATCCACCGCCCACGGCGAAATGGCGGGTGGGGTACCACTCGTAGCGGATGGCCCGCTGCCCGATCCCGCCCTTGATACCGCTGTAGTCGATACGCAGGGTCCGAAGATACATTTGAATGACGGTGCGCCGGGTGATCCGCCAGTCGAGCTGCAATCCCAGGAGCGGCACGGGAAACTGAAGGTCGACCTTCTTCTCGTACTCTCCCGAGATCGGATTCCCGTCCTGGTCGACGACATTGCCGTTGGCCGACAGCCCCGTGCTCAAATCGAGATAGCTGAACCCCGCCGAGCCCGAGATGTGGACCTGCTCCAGCTGCAGAAAGTCGTGGCGATAGGCAGCGTAGATGAACTTGGAGCCGAACTCGGCGTCCACGTTGGCGTCGGCCAGGAAGGTCACGTTCCCCCAGTCGACATCTTGTTCGATGATACGCCGGGCCTTGCGATGGAAGTCGACATAGCCGAAATCGACGTAGCCTTTCTTGCTGAAGCGATAGAAGCCTTCCGTGTACCAGTACTGCTTCGAGATGGGCAGGTCGAAGACGTCCTCGAAATTGACGAACACTCCCGCCGGACCCTCGGTCAGAGACAGGGATCCCTGGGTGTCGAAGCCGGCATCCACGCCTCCAGCCTGCATCTTGAACCGGTCGGGAACGTCGGAGGGGAAATCGGCACGGGCAGTGCCGGTGGCGGCGATCGCTGCGAGGAGGAGCGCGGCCATCACGGCTCCGCGCGGCCTGAGGACGCGAGCGGACCTCAACCGTCGATCAAGGGAAAGCAACGCGTCGGCCCTCGACAAGCTGCGCATGACTGGGATCTCCACGAGAAAGTAAAGACCGGATCGGACCAAGTGCGGCCCGCTCCCGAAACGGATCGCTCCTGTTTTTCAGAGGTGCAGAACCGTCGTCGGGAAGATCAATTGGTCGCAGAGGATAGCACAAACTTCGGGGAAACCCGGGGCCGCCTCAGCCATGGCAGCCGGTGCAGGTGTCCTCTTTGATACGCGGCGGCTTGCCGGGCGCCAGTTCGTGGCAATCCGCGCAGGTCTGGCCCGCCTCGTCCAGGTGGAAGACGTGGCTGAACTCTCCCCGCGCCACTTTGAACGTCCGGGTGCGAATCTGCGCATGGCAGGCCAGGCAATCAGCCCCGGCCTTGGCGTGATGGCAGCTCTCGCAGCCCGACTCGTCGAAGCGGACTATCTCGTCTTTGGCCCGCTCCTCATGGGTACGGTGGCACTCCTCGCAGTGGAGCTTGGACTTCATGACATGGGGCTCGTGGCGGAACTCCCGGCCGAAGATCTGGCCGCGCTGGGAATCGATCCCCTCGTGGCAGGAGAAGCAGGGCGATTCATACGGCGGGGCCGGCCAGGGCTCCGGAAGCGCCGGTTGTCCCCGGGAAGCACGGGCGCGGTTCAGATCGTCGTGAGATTGCCGCAGCAGAGCATAGGCGTACCTGATGTTGTGGATGCCGTTGGCGCGCTTCACCAGGTCCAGGTTGATTCGCGCCTGCTGCAGAGCCGGCGGGTCGGGCCCCCGCCCGGCGGCCGCCGTCTCGGCCAGCTGCCGATCGACCTGCGCCGTCCTCTCGGCCACCGTGCTCTTCCACAGGCGGTAGATTCTCAGGTACGTCGGCCCGTGGCAGGACATGCAGGAGATCTCCGAGGCCTTGCGGGTCCCGCCCGAGTGCCCCGGGATCTGCAGGTGGCATCCCTCGCAGCGGACTCCGGCGAGGAACATCGGATCGGGCATCGTCTCCACACCGATGCCTCCCAGCCCGGCGTAGAGACTCATCTGCGGCGAGTGACCCTGCTCGTGGCACGTGGCGCAGGCCGTCGCGGCCGCTTCGATGCGCGGCGCTCCCACGTGCTGGATCTCCAGGTGGCAGTGCAGGCAATCCACCTTGTGGATCGTCACGTGCTGCTCGTGCAGCAGCTCGGTGTCGCCGTAGGCGGCCAGGCGAGCCGGCTCGTTGTGGCACGTCACGCAGCGCTCCTTCGGCACGTCGCCGTCGCTTCCCGCCGGGCGCGCGTGGCAGCTGACGCACTGCATGCCGTAGCGGCTGACGTCCGCGTGGTTGAAGGTGAGATTGTCGCGGTGGATCACCTTGTCGGGAACCTGATGACAGAGCGAGCAGCGGGCCGTGCCGGCTCCGGCAGTCTGCCCCTTGAAATGGCACAGGATACAGGTGCTCGGGGTGACGGCGATGTGGCTCCCCTGGACGATCTGTGAGTGGCAGGAGGTGCAGCGCAGCGTTTTCCCCCGCCGCATTCCCGCCAGGTGCGCCGAGTGATCGAACAGGACGTCGCCGAACAGCTCCTTGCCGGCAAGCAGGCGGCGCTCGTGACAGCGCAGGCAGGACGCGTCGTCGATCTCGGTCCAGGGGTTGGTGCTGTAGGTTCCCGTGAAGTAGCGGGCCACCATCGACAGCGCCTCATATTTCTTGCGCAGCTCGGCGGTGACCCCCGGCGGGATGTGGCATTCGACGCAGGCGATGTTCTTGTGAGAGGAATGCCTCCACGACTCGTAATAAGGCGCCATGATGTGGCACGAGCCGCAGAAGGCGGGCCGGCTGCTGACTTCCATGGCCGTTCCCATGGCCACCACGCCGATGCCCAGGATCATGGCGAAAGCCAGCCCCACGATCCGGACGCGCAGCCCGGCGAGCGCGCCGAGCAGCCGGGAGCCCTTGCCGCCCTGGCTCACCGGGACGACTCCGCGACCGCCTTGCGCCGGAAGCGGAACAGCAGCGCCAGGGTAATCAGCAGATAGAACCAGAAGACCAGGAGTCCCACCACCAGCCACCTGCGGCCTTGCAGCTTGCCGTTGAGCTCCGATTCCACCTCGCGGGCGATGCCGCGCCCTCGGCCGGTGAGCGACTCGACGCTTGCCAGATTCAGGGAGTGCATGGCGGGGAGCGACTCGAGCAGGGCGGTGCGGGCTTCCTCGAGCCGTGCCCGGTAGTCCTCCACGTAGAGCGGAATGGCCGCGGCCCGCTGCACCAGGGCATTCGCCTGCTCGATCTCCTCGGAGGCGCGCGAGTAGGTGGTCTTCATCTGCTGCGACAGCTTCGCCTGCGCCGAGTCGGCTGCGTGGCAGTTGAGGCAGACACTGTCCAGCATCGCCACGTCCGCCGGCCGGTTTTCGTGGCGATCGTGGCAGGCGGCGCATTCCGGCAGGCCCGCCTTGTCCATCGCCTTCTTGTGCGGACCCTGCAGAAAGTAGGTGCGGGTGATGGCATGGCACTGCCCGCAGATCTTGTCGACGTCTCCCAGTCCGGGGGGCGTGGCTCCATGGGCTCCGTGGCAGCGTGTGCAGTCGGGCGCCGCCAGGTTGCCTTTTTCCAAAAGGAGCTTGCCATGGACCCCGGCGGCGAACTCGGTGGAAGCGTTGGCCTGCAGACCGTAGGACGCCATCAGCTTCGCGTCGCCGTGGCACTTGCCGCAGGTCGCCGGAATGTTGCGCACGTAGGTGCTGCTGCGGGGATCCTCCGGCGGCAGGATCTCGTGCGAGCCATGGCAATCGATGCACACCGCGACCCGCTCGTCTCCCTGGGCCCGCAGCTGCCCGTGACGCGAGGTCTGGTACAAGGCGTACTGATCGGTGGGGAGATTGTAGGGGCGCATTTTCTCGACGTCGGAGTGGCAGGTGGCGCAGAGCGCCGGGATGTCGCGGCGCTTCGGAACACCGCGGAAGCTGCCGGAGTGGGCTCCCTGGACCGTGATGGCCTCGGCATTGCCGCCATGGCAGGCGGTGCAGGTCACCTCTTCCGCGTGATGCTGGCTGCGATCGAACAGCACCCTGACATCGGGGTGGCACAGGACGCACTGGTTCGTGGTGGAGGCGCCGGCCACGGCGGCGGCCAGCAGAAGCGCACCGATCATTTTCCGACCTCCATCCGGTAGCCCAGCCAGGTGAAGACGAGCCACAAGGCCAGGACCGCGACGCCCAGGAACAAGGCGACGCGGCGCTGCGACGCGGTGCGGCCCGGCGTGCGATCCAGGAAAGGCAGGAGGACGCAGCACGCCAGAATCGCCTCGAGCAGGAGTCCCCTCAGCCAGGGCGGCACCAGGGTCGGGATCGATTCCAGGAAAGCGTGCGAGGCCAGCAGGTACCAGGCCGGCCGTACTCCCACGGGGGTGCTGAAGGGATCGGCCGCGGACAGGTAGGGGGAGGGCAGCAGCGTGGCCAGCGTCACCAGGCAGCCGAAGACCAGCGCGGCGAGGATCACCAGGTTGTACAGATGGACCTTGAAGATCCCGCTGCCGGAGCGGCTCTCACCGGCGGAGTGCGACAGCCCCACGCGGCGCACGGTGGAGAAGTTCAGATAGAACAGGCAAACCAGGAGCAGCGGCAGCGCTACCACGTGCAGGAAATAGAAGCGCAGCAGCACCAGCGTGTCGGGGCTGGCTCCCCCCAGGAAGAAGGTGAGCACCCACCCTCCCACCGGCAGGGCGCTCAGGACCTCCGTGCCGCGGATGGTCTGCCAGTAGCCATGCTGATC
This sequence comes from Candidatus Polarisedimenticolia bacterium, assembly GCA_035764505.1. NCBI lineage: Bacteria > Pseudomonadati > Acidobacteriota > Candidatus Polarisedimenticolia > Candidatus Polarisedimenticolia bacterium. The sequence continues at coordinate 2,036 of DASTZC010000085.1, read as the reverse complement.
CCACGGCAGGAGGCGCCCGGTGAAATCGGCGGCAACCGCCGCGAGAAACAGCAGCGTCGAGACGATCCAGAGCGCCTCTCGCGGACCCTTGTACATTCCCTGGAAATAGAACCGCCAGACGCGCACCAGGAGGATGAGGATCAGCAATCTCGCCGCCCAGCCGTGTACGTGGTGCACGAACGATCCGAAGCTCACGTCGCGCACCAGCATGGTGACCGAAGGGTAAGCGTCCCCTGCGGTGGGCTGGTAGTAGAGCGCCAGCATCACGCCTGTCACTCCCAGGAACAGGAAAAGGAGCATGGAGAGGATGCCCAGCACCCGCGGCCAGCGGGCGTAGGAAGGAAACGGGCGGCTCAGCGCCTCGGCGATCGCCTCCTTGAGAGGCCGCCGCGCATCCAGCTCGGTGGGAAACAGCCCGAAGCTGGTCAGGAACGAGAACATCTCCGTCAGGTTGAAGCGCTCTTCCAGCCAGCCGCGCAGCGAGGCGTCCTGCCGGTCCGGGTCGGGGGGCACGGGGGATTCTCCTTTGCTCACGAGCGGATCACGATGTCATCCGCCTCGATCTCGACCCGCAAGGGGGCCAGCGGACGGGTGGGCGGTCCTGACAGGACGTTGCCGTTCTTGTCGAAGGCCCCGTTGTGACAGGGGCAGTCGAAGCTCTGCCTCGACGAGTTCCACTTGAGGACGCAGCGCAGGTGGGTGCAGATGGCCGGCAGGGCCAGGACCTGCTCCTCGGAGACCCGAATCACGTAGAGCGGCTCGGCGCCGTGGCGGATGAAGCGGGCTTCCCCGACCCCGAGAGTGGAGAACTTGCCGCCCCGGACGATCCCCTCGCCGGGCCGCTGCTCTTTCTCCGGCGCCTTCAGAAACGTGAAACCGACCACTCCCGCCGCCAGGGCCCACAGCGACAGGAATCCCTGGACCAGCCAACGCAGAAAAGTTCTCCGCCCCGTTGCCAGCTCCGGCTCGTCCCTCAGCGGTGCGGACACGCACTCCTCCTCATGCTTCCTCCAGTTTCTCCGGCTCTTGCTCAGGCTCTTGCTTGGGCTCTGGCTCCTGATCCCGCCGCCGCAGCGCTTCAAGCTCCAGCGGGTGCTCCTCGGCCATGACCGACTCGGGCATCCGTCCGGAGAGCCAGGCGGTGTTCATGGGATAGACTTCCGGATTGAAAATCACATAGTAGAGATGCCAGACGATGATTGCCAGCGTGGCCAGCCAGGCCTCGTAGAAGTGCACCGTCCTGGAGATGTCCCACCCCAGCTTGGTGAGCCACGAGATGAACAGATTCTCGAACGCCATGATGACTCCGGTGACGGCCATCACCAGCGTCCCCCAGACCAGCGCCCAGTATTCCATCTTCTCCATGTAGCTGAAGCGGCCGAAGCGGGGCTTCGCGGCGGGGAGGCCCAGGTTGTGCAGCAGGTTCTGCCGCGCATCCGTGACATCCCGGCGGCATGGCAGCATGTCCTTGAAAAACTCACGCCCGCGCCGCGTGCAGGCGAGATAGTACAGATGCGCCAGGCTGGCGCCAATCATCACCACGGCCGCAGTCCGGTGCGACAGGCTGCGCAGATCGAAGGCGTGATCGCTCAGGCGGCGGATCCCCTGGACCCACCACGCCTCCGGATAACGCAGCATGAACCCGGTGATCACCAGCACCGTGAAGCTGAGCATCAGCGCCCCGTGCTGCAGCCTCTCCGCCAGCGTCATCCTCAGGTAGAGGGCGTGCCCGTGAATCTCCTCGGCCGCTTCGCCCCTGCGGACTTTCAGCCGGTGGCTGGACTTGCGCAGGAAGTCCAGCAGGTTGTGCAGGAACATGCCGCCCACCACCACGACGATGAGGCCGACGTACAACGTGGCGATCCAGTAGAGGATCGGCTCTTTCGCTTTCTCCATGGTCACATGTACCGATCCCACGGAGAAGCGCCGGGTGGCACCGGGATGGCAGCGGCCGCACGTGAGGGAGAGATTCGCTCGGTTGACGCTGGAAGTCGGGTCGGCACTGGCCTTGATGTCGTGCGCTCCGTGGCAGCTGG